>SBEK01000128.1 GCA_009668925.1 Deltaproteobacteria bacterium | reverse complement strand
GCTGTAGGCTGTTCCTTAAAAAAGCCTGATAGGCTGTAGGCTGTTAGACTGTTAGGTTAAGAGGTGCGGCGCGGAACGCGCTGCTTTTACACAGCCGAAGGCTTACAAAATAGCCCTAATGGTCTACAGCCTAATAGCCTATAACCTTATTTAGGTTTCCTCATCGAGCGGATTAATGCACCGATCACTTTTTGCGCCTCCAGCATCTTTGTTTCACAATCATAGTTATTGCCCTTCTTGATGAAGTTTAATCTTGGTGCCAGACCGTATTGATAGTGAAGCTCCCTCAACGAGCCGAAAGCAATTTCCAGAAAACGAAGGTACTCACCCTGGCTCTCACGTGCACACCCTTCTACAATATTCGATGGGATGGAAACTGCCGCTCTTCTCATTTGGGATGTCAATCCATATATTTCTTCCCTCGGAAAACTGTTTGTGACCTGATAAATCAACACGGCAACTTCATCCGCCAATTCAAAAGCCCGCAATTTGCCATGATCTCGCATTAATGACCTCCTACCGCTTAGACCTAACAGCATACAGCCTCACAGCCTGATAGGCTATCAGTCTATTAGACTTTTAGGTTAAGAGGTGCGGCGCGTTCCGCACTGATCTTAAATAAGACCGAAGGTCTACAAAATAGACCTAACAGCCTACAGTCTAATAACCTACAGCCTTACTTATGGTATTTCCGAACCAGCGCCGTAATCACCCCCGCAACCCTCAGTTCCGTCTGCGGAACGATCGGGGGGTACTTGGGGTTCGCCGCCTCCAGCGTGATCGTTTTGCCTTTCTTGCAAAAATATTTCATCGTCCAGTTGCCGTCCACCTCCGCCAGGATGATATCGCCGTTTTTGGGCTGGCGGCCCCGCTCCACAATGACCAGATCTTTTTCCATAATGCCCGCGCCGCTCATGGAGTCTCCCTTAACCGAAAGCAGAAACGATGTTTCCGGATGCGCAACCAGGTAATCGTCAAAGGAGATCACGTCGCGCAATTCCTCTTCCGCAGGCGACGGAAATCCGGCGCATACCTCGCCGTTGATCATCCATCCCACTACCCGGCAAAGGGCTGGAACGTGGAACGGGTTTGGCGGTCCGGTGCGGCGAATATCCGTGACCTCCTGCCGTCCCGAAAGGGCAAGGTTATGCGCCGGTGTTCCGGCCCGATCCAGGCGTTCGTCTCGCAGCGCCGCCAGAAGTTCGTTGATTTTCATCCTGCCGGGAAGGTCTTCTTCTCCGGCGCATAAAAACGGTGGATACGCCTCCGCGGTCCTGTTGTTTATTTTTTTCATGCCTCCCCTATATAGAACGATCGTTCTATTGTCAAGCCCCATTTGGACTGCTTGGGGAAAATAGAATTATGCTCAAAGCAGGTGGAATAGGGCGGCGAAAATTATACCGTCGGAAAGATTAAATCCGATAGCTTCGCAGGCAGGATAGATTTCAGATCGGTCGTAAGCGTGATCAGGGCAGGTCACCTTTACACCGGATGCCGCGCCCCGGATGGTTATTGATCGGATAAGAAAGCAGGCGTCCCGGAATGCTCAAAATTCCGGAACGCCTGGTCTTATCCGGTTCGAAGACAGTCGCATCTCCTAGGGAGGCAGATCCTTAGAAAGTCAAGGTCAGCTTGTTGATGACCATGAAATTGTTATTAATCTGATTGGCCTCGCTTGCGCCCTTGAAGTAATCGCCGGTGAAGAAATAACCGCCGCCCAGCATATACGACAGGTTGTTGGTGATCTTGTATGTCGCCGTCAAATCGACCTCGTAGCCATAGACCCGGCTTACCCAGGTGGCCTGCGGCGTCTTATCGGCTACGGCATAAGAAACAGATCCCATAATATCCAGTTTATCGATCGGTCTGACACCGGCGCGTAGCTGCGCGAAATACGCATTGGTCATCGGGCCGCCGTTTGCCGTATTGGTCGTGGGTGTCGCCGGATGACCGATCTGATTCCCCGCCCAGTACGTCAGGTCGTTATTAAACATGATCAAACAGGGATTCCAATCGATACCGCCGCTCACGATGCCGCCTTCTGATTTGTCCACAGTACTGGGATCATCTCCGGAAACGTAAGCGAGAGAACCACCCGCATAAAACATTCCGAAATCTCCCACGGCATCAATGTAGGCAGCCAGCTGCCGTAGTTTGATTTCATCGGTCCCGAGGATGGCCAGGGCGGTTGCGTCGCCGGGCGCTTCCCATTTGACCGTTCCATAAAGGTAATTCAACTCAGCTTGCACCGCGAACGGGCCAAACTTCGCTTTGATATAGGGAATCACCACGCCGAATTTTACCGTATTATCAAAAGGGAGTACCCCGAACAAAGTCGCCGTTCGATCCGCACGCGCATCATGGTACGTTCCCAGCAAGCCGACTTCGCCCGCTTTCCATTGATAGATCATTGCGGCGGTAACAAAGCTGTTGTCCCGGTCCGTAGTTGATACCGGATTGATGGCCGTTCTGCTGTTTTCGCCGCCAACGTCTTTGCCCACGTGTACCGTGGCGATGAATCCCTCAATCTTGATAAAGTATGCAAATTTGCCCACCGGTTGTGAGTTATCGGCAAACGTGGTACCAAAGGCCTGATCGATCTGATAGCCGGCGGTGAACATACCGATGGGTGAAAGATAGGTCACGTACGCCAGGTCAAATGCAATGTTCTCGTTTTCAGCTCTTGTTCCCGCAGACAGGGTATCGAGCGCCCCCCCCGGGACCGATCTGGCTGCGCCCCAGGCTCTTTCCATAATGTCCGCGCGGGTGGTCAGTGAAAGGCCAGGCGAAACGACAAAGTCCGTCCTCAAACGCAGCCTCTGGAAATAGAACGCCGTGCTCGGACCGTCCGATGCTGTGCCTTTTTTGAAAGTTGTTTTATCCAGGTACAGACCGGCCGCATAATACTCGCCGCTGAACTTGATATCAACGGCCATCGCGGATGTGCTGAGGGCAGTGATCAACCCCAGCGACAGCAAAACCAATAAAAATCTCTTCATTCTTCCTTCCTCCTGATTCATAAGGTGATAAATAATTATGTCTTTTTCTCATCTCGGGCATTTTGGAAAAAAGACAACACTCCACCGCCTCCGTAAATCTGCGATGTCCAAATCTTGGACCGCACGATGTACGGCGCAAAAAGCTTGTATCAACTGGTCAGGTTTGTGGTGCTATTGCCCTCTGGCTTTCTCATGGGTTGTACCTGAAAATTATCTTGGCTGTCATCATAACTTATCCCACTGCGATATGTGCTGAAACATAGAGATCCTATCGCTTCTGCCAAGACAATGGTCAGATCTTCATACCCACTTCAAATCCCTCCTTCATTGCATTCAAAGCAGTGCCAATCTTATTGGCATCACCAATTACATGAGCCGCCGGTGCTATTCTTTCGATCTCTTCAGTCAAGATATTGTTTGATTTACTGCCAACTGCCAATACAATAGAATCGGCATCAATTAATCTAATACCTGTGTTATCTTCAATCTGCACTCCTTGGGGTAGAATTCCAACAGCTTTACTATTTCTCAGTACCGTCACACCGAGACGCTCTAACTCCGCGAGAATGATCCAACGTGTTGAAGCACCCATTCCGGTTCCAATGTACGTACTCATTTCGACGACGGTAACATTCTTTATCCCCTGAGAAAGTAAACCTGTTAGAGTCTCTATTGATTCAGCATTATGTAACCACAGAAAGTGAAGCATTTCTGAGGATAGAGTACCCTTATTGGCCAGATAGAGTGCCGTTTCAAGACCAACGGCATTCCCCCCGATAACGACAACATTTTTGCCGACGGATGCCTTACAATCCAACACATCCCAAGCCTGGATAACAATGGACTCATCAACTCCCGGGATATTCGGTTTGATCGGTAGGGCGCCGGTTGCAATTATGACCGCATCCGGTTGCATTTCTCTTACAAATTTGTCATCAGCTTGACAGTTTAATCTAATCTTAACGTTCATATCTTTTAGGTTTTGTATAAGATCGCCAATTAATGTCAGCATTTCAGCTCTGCCCGGAATTTTCTTATTTAAAAGAACTTGCCCACCGAGCCGATCGTTTTTCTCAATCAAAGTGACCTCATGACCCCTTAATGATGACACAAGCGCAGCTTCCATCCCTGCAGGCCCACCACCGATTATCAATATTTTTTTTATTTTTTCTGCAGGATAAGCTCTGCAATCTCCTTCTATCCCTACCGATGGATTTACCAGACATGAAACAGGTTGGCGCTTGAAAAGATTATCCATACACCCCTGATTACAAGCAATACAATGGCTTATCTGACTAGTCTTGCCCTCCATGGCTTTCTTCGGCATATCAGGATCCGCAATCAGAGCCCGAGTCATAGCAACCAAGTCGGCTTCACAATTTTGAATAATTTCTTCTGCATCAAATGGATCATTGATTCTGTTGCTCGCAATAACTGGTATTGAAACTGATTTCTTGATATTTCGAGCGAGATAAACAAAACCGCAGCGAGGAACTGTCATGGTAATTTGCGGTATCAATGTGTCGTGCCATCCGCCAGTCACGTTGATTATATCAACTCCCGACTTTTCCAATTCACGAGCAAAAATAACTGCCTCGTGATTAGTGTTTCCACCATCCATAAAATTATTCCCGGAAATTCGAGCCATCAATGGGAAATCTGTTCCTAATGCCGATCGGACTTTCCTGATAACCTCTAGCCCGAATTTCATCCTGTTTTCTAATGACCCGCCATACTCATCTTCTCGCACATTCGTTACAGGAGAAAGGAATTGATCAATAAGATATGTTGCTGTGAGCACCTCTACCACGTCAAACCCTGCTTCTTTTGCTCTGAGAGCAGCATGAACAAAAGCGTCTTGAATCTTGTAAATCTCCTCAATATTTAAGGACCGTGGTGTTTCTCCTGTGAGTTTTGATGCTACGTTTGACGCTGAGACCGGTTGTTTACCCCCTGAAAAAAGTGAGTGAAGGTATCTTCCTGAATGATTCAACTGCATGCCGATTTTGGAAACACCGCTTTTCTTAACTGATGCAACTAACTTCTTGAATCCAGGAATATACTGATCATCATGAGCTGAGAGCATTCCAGGCATCATACTGTCTTCATCAATTGAACAGGCTCCTACAATAATCAGACCAACACCGCCTTTTGATCTCTGTGTATAGAATTGAATAATTTTGTCAGTAATGAATCCATCAGAAGCATATCCCAAATTCAATCCCGTCATGACTATTCTATTGGGAATTTCAGTGCTTCTAATTTTCAATGACTCAAACAAGTTTGGAAATTTCGTCTCTTTTCTCCTTGAGCTGTTCATGTCGATCTTAAGGCCGCCTTTTTTGCCATAAATATAATTTGATCTTCCGGATTTGTTGTGCGGCATCCGGAAGAGAAGCGCCTTACGGATGAGAAACCGCTTCAAGAACTTCCTCCGTCGAAACCGCGTCTTTTATCTTTACCCGTCTGAGCATAAAATGTGACAGCGCCGGAATCAGAACGAGCGCTCCGACCATGTTCCAGAGAAACATGAAGGTAAGCAGGATGCCCATATCCGCCTGAAATTTAATCGGAGAGAACACCCAGGTTATGACGGCGACGGCAAGCGTGATACCGACCAGCGCCACCACCTTTCCGGTAAATCTTACTGCCCGCATATAGGCTTCCCGCAACGGAAGACCGGACTTCAGGTGCGACAGCTGAACACTCATCAAATACAGGGCGTAATCAACACCGATACCGACCCCAAGGGCGATCACCGGAAGCGTGGCCACTTTCACGCCTATACCGAGGGCAACCATTAAGGCCTCACACAGGATCGAGGTAAGCACCAACGGCAATACGGCCACGATAACCGCCCGCCAGTTACGGAACGTGATGAAACAGAGCAGAATAACCGCGGCGTATACATAGAGCATCATCACGCGACTCGCATGGCGGACGACAATATTTGTGGCGGCATCTATCCCGGAGTTGCCCGCCGCAAGGAGAAACTGCTTCTCTCCGTCACTGTGCTTTTTGCTGAAGTCTTCCGCCACTTTCACCACACGATCCAGCGTTTCAGCCTTATGGTCGGACAAGAAGGCCACAATCGGTGTGACGGAACCTTCGCCGTTTATGTATTCGGGATTGAAGGTAACGGCCATATTTCCGGAATAATTCAATTCTTTCTGGTTGCGGGAAACGGTCAGCCACTTCGGATTCCCTTCGTAAGATCCGGATGAAATCTGCCTGATCGCATTCGCCAGAGAATTTGCGGTTTGCACGCCGGGCGTATTGATCAATGCCCAGGCGAGTCGGTCGGACTCGATGAGTGTCTTATAGTCCATGACACCATCGGGCGGCGTCTTGACGATGATCGCAAACTGGTCGCTCGAAAGTGAATAATTCTTTGTAATGTAGGCATTGTCCCGGTTGTAACGCGAATCCGCCCGAAGCTCAGGAGCTCCCGGGTCCAGATCACCGATCTTCAAATTGAGACTGACGATAAAACCAAAGACAGCCAACGCCGCTGCGCCTGCAACCAGAATGGTCGCCCACCGCTTCTCCGTGCATCGGCTGAGAAAAGCCCAAACTTTGCCGGTTTCTTTACCTGTGCTTTCTGCTTCTTCTAATTTCAGACTTCGCATAGCGGCAACAGGGCTCACTCCGACAAAGGAGAGGAGGACGGGCAGAAGCAGAAGATTGGTGAAGATGAGTATCGCCACCCCGATACTGGCGGAGAGAGCCAATTGCTTGATCACCGGAATATCAATCAGCATCAGCACTGCGAATCCGACTGCGTCGGCCAGCAAGGCGGTGAGCCCCGCCAAAAAGAGCCTGCGGAAAGTATAACGGGCAGCAACAAGCTTGTGCGTGCCTCGCCCAATATCCTGCATGATGCCGTTCATCTTCTGTGCGCCGTGCGAAACGCCGATCGCGAAGACGAGGAATGGAACCAGAATGGAATAAGGATCGAGTTCAAATCCGATGGTGGCAACAATCCCCAATTGCCAGAGGACCGCCACCACTGAGCAGGCAACCACGAGTATGGCGCTGCGGATGCACCTTGTATAAAAGAAGATGATCGCGATGACCACAAGCACGGCGATGACAAAGTAGATCATCACCCGCATGAGACCATCGATCAAATCTCCCACAATCTTGGCAAAACCAATGATATGCACTCTGAAATGACCGCCCTGTTCATAGTTCGTCCGAATGTTCTTTTCCAGGCGCTGGGAAAAATCATGGTAGTTTAAGCGCTTACCTGTGTTTGGATCCACTTCCAGCAAGGGTACGACAATCATTGAGGACTTCAGGTCATTTGACAACAGCGTCCCGATGATACCGGCACGGCCGATATTTTGTTTGAGCTGATTGATACTCTCCTGCGACCCGCTGAAGCCATCCGGCATAACGGGGCCGCCTATAAAACCTTCCTCGGTCAGTTCCTTCCAGCGCACTGCCGGCGTCCAGAGCGATTTCATCCACGCCCGGTCCACGCCCGTCGTGAGAAATATTTCATCGTTGATCTGCTTGAGGGTCTCCAGATACGCGGGCTCGAAGATGTCTCCCCTGTTATTTTCCACCACCACGCGAATCGAGTTTCCCAGCCCTCGCAGATTATCTTTATTATCCATATAATTTTTGATGTAGGGATGGTTCTGGGGGATCATCCGGTCAAAGCTGGCGTTGACCACAATCTTCTGTGCCTGCCAGGCAAGGCCTAACGTGATCAGCACACAGATGCAGATCATCGCGAGTCTGTTATTGAAAACAAGGCGTTCGAGCAGGTTTCCCGATCTCGTGTCAAAATCCTTCAGATCGTGGATGACCGGCATGTTGTCTATTTGATCTTGGCCAAGGTTCATTTGGAGCCTCCTGCTTTTGCCTTACTCAACGGCTGTAACTTTAAGCCGAGCACCCCAGCCAGCACGAGATTGTCTTTATTGACCACTGCTACATCCGACGCTGGAATCGGCTTGTCCATTTTCATCAGATTGAAGTTCTTTCCATCATCATCGCTGATCAAGATATGTCCCGACTGGCCGACCAGCACAATCCTTCCATCCGCCGTCACCGTGCCGCCGTTCAGCCCGACTTCCAGCTTTGTGGCAGCTTTTTTCCAGGTGGAACCGTCATTGGTTGAAAGGAACACATTACCGCGCATGCCGAAGACAACGACGTTGCCCGGTTTTCCCGTCATTCCAAAGTACGTTCCCTTGTATGGCGTCTCCAAGGCCCGGAATGATCCCGCTTTTTGATCGAACTTCAGCACCAAACCCCGTTCTCCGCATATAAACAAATCCTGGCCTATGCGGCGCACGGCATTCAAGTGACGAAGCCCGGGATTTTCCACTCGGTCCATTAAAGGTTCCCAACTTTTCCCCCCATTCATTGTATGAAAGATAAGGCCGAATGTTCCGACGATAAAGCCACTGCTTTCGTCATCGAACCAGACGCCGAGAAAGGGTTTGTCTGCGCCCTCCTGGGCGAACACCTTGACATTATCTGCAAGACGCTGGTTGGCCTCAGGGTCTTTGAGGGGATGGTTGGTATAGTAATCCGCCATGGTCTTGACAGCCGCGTGTCCGTCAAGCTGTTTCGTCCATGTCGTACCTCCATCTGAACTATGCAGGACAACTCCGTCATGCCCGACGGCCCATCCTTTTCGGTCCGACGGGAAACAGACGTCCGTCAGATCGGAGCTGACCGGAACGCTCGCCTGTATCCAGCTTTTCCCCTGATCATCGGAATAGAGGATATGACCACGCCAGCCGACACTGACCAGTCTTGCGCCTGCGCGGGTGATACTGTTTTGCAGCGTTTTTGCCGCCAGTTTACTTTTTACGGCCGGCGTTTCCAAAACATCCTGAAAAGTGAACCCGTCGACGGTCATTGTAAACACCATGACCGCGACCATAAGAAGCATGTACATTTTTCGTAACATGACTAATCACTCCTAAATAAATGAACTTCCCCGGCAAGCCCGTCGTAAGGTATTTGTGAAGGGGTGATTCCCGTTGCGCAAACGGAAATCACCCTCTAAGCTTTCATCGAAGCCCGCCGCTTGTCAGAGAATCGGGGGTATAAAATCTGTCATTGGGTTTGGGGAAATATTTAACCCCATACCGCGGCCATGAAGAAACGATGTAGGAGCGGGAGATCAAATCGAAGAATGCCTGAAAATCGGGATACTGCACCGGCACGTCATAGCTCTGGGTCATGAACGCCAACGACACACGATACATGTTGCCGCGCTTGTCATATTCATCTGCCGCCAAAGCTGTCCACGTATCCTCGTCCAGATAAAATACCCTCTTGCTGTAAACATGCCTCATTCCAGGCTTCAGGGTCGCTTCCACCACCCATACCCGGTGCAGTTCCCATCGTATGAAATCCGGGTTGATATAGAACTGTGTCAGCATCTTTTTCACGTCGCTCTGGTAATAGGTCGCTTTATAGGTATTATACGGAACATAAACTTCCTTCTTGCCGATCAGCTTCCAGTCGAACCGCTCCATGGAGCCGCAGAAGACGTATGCGTCATCATAGGTATTTCCTCCTGCATTCGTGGCATTGGGCGTATCATGGGAAACATCCGGGGCAAGCCTCACCCGGCGCTGGCCGGGAAGGTACGTCCAGGAACGCCGTCCATTTACGGTATAATCCAGCGGATCCATGATAAGCAAATACTCGCCGGCCCGGCGGGTCGGCCCTTCGTATTTGATATGGTATCGCAGGAGCAAGTCACTGCTCTTCTTGCCGGTATCGTAATAAGGGAAGTCCATGGTGAATATTGCCTTAGCTCCCAGGGAGACGGAACCGGAGGAAGAAATGGTATAGGCTTCAGCGTAAGAAGCATAAGCTTCCGGCGCCAAAAAACGAGTCAGATGATTCCACATCGCCTGATGACCATCCGCGGGGATCGGAAAAGGGTAGCCCGCATGAGCGTTCTTGAGCGAGAGCCCTCCCTGGGCTGTGGTTGCCGTTAGAGCATTTTTTTTCGTATTCGCCAAAACGAATTCCGGAAAAGCCGCCGTGCGGTGGGTCTTATAGACATCGATCCGAAATTCGGGATACTTCTGCATCATCGCTTTGATGCCTTCGGTGAGCCTGTTGCTATACTGATTCATGTTCTTGGCGTTGATCGAAAACAATGGCTTCTCATCCGCGAATGGATCGGGGCGAATACCGGACCCCTTGACAAACCCCGCGGGAGGTTGAGTGAGTCCGCCGGTGTAAGCGGGAATCGAGCCGTCCGCGTTGCCCGCCTTCTCCGCACCGAGCGCTGTCAGCGTCGTGCCCAATTTACTTGCCTGTTGCGCGCTGATCGCGGCAAGCGCCGGCCATGCACAGGCCATCGTCAGGAACGTCATGATGATGGCGACGAAGTTTTTACGACTAATCATAATCTATACCCTCCTTATTCTTAATAGCTGACTTTGAATGTAAAGGCGATCATGCCGCGATCCTTGACCAATGCATAATTACTGTTGTATTGGGCGATGCCGCCTGCCGCGTTTGTTTCGTAATCGCCGTAGGCATCGACATACTTCAGATCAAACTTATATTTGTTAAAGACATCCGCGGAGAGCCCCGCACTCCAGTTTCCGGCATGCGCATTGCCTCCAAAAGAAACGCCTGAGTTTCCGGAGACACCGCCAGCCCAGGAAAGCGGTATCGACAAATCCACTCCCGGAAAGACCTGAAACCACGTCGGTGAGAAGCTGACCGCCGCACCCACAAAATCATGGGTGACTCGGTCTAGAGCCATGTAGCCGTCACGACCTTTGTAGACATTGTCACCCTGTTTCACCCTCTCCACACGGTTCCATACGATCTCAGCGGCCACGGTGGCGCTGTCACACAACGGCGGTTTGAAAACATAGAGACCGTTTATTACTCCGTGCCAGGTATCGCCTCTCGCTCCCAGGGTTTCGCCTTCAGCAGGACGCGAGGTAGTTACAATTGCCTCACTGTTAAGCGGCATGTTTGTCCGATAACTGAGTTCTGCGCCGACACTGATCCCCAGGATCTGTTTGGACAGACTCACACCGTAAAGATCGATACTGTCCGGATAAACAAAGAAGTACGAGCGGGCCGGAACGTTGACGTAGGTTTGAAACAGCTTGTCGGAAAAGCGTCTGTAATATATGCTGATGGTTCCATCCAGCCACGCCGGGCTCCAGCGTGCCGACAGCCCGAAGTCTTTTGTTCCCCGGGGCTCAACATCATCAATACGCAGTAATCTAAGACCCGGGCCGAGTATCAGTGACTCACCGCCCATCAACATAGCATCATTGAAACCGAAATAGCTTCCCGCTTCAGGCAATCGATAGGGTTCCCACTGCAGGAAATATTGTCCGGAGATTGAAAGGTTTGTCATCAGCTGAGCTGTTCCGGAGACATTGAACAGCGGACGAAACAGCTCCTTCGCTTCCGTCCCCGGAACGGAAAAGCCCTTCAGAACATCTATAGGCATCTGCGCGTAGGAGACGCCATGAATCGCACCTGAAAGAAAAAGGCTTTCTCCCCAATAGACCGTATGTCTTCCGACTTTAATGTTCACGGGCACAGGACCGATATCAACCCCCCCGAATACAAAGGCATCGAGTAACTCGCCGCTGGGACCGGCCATATAGCGCTTCGTTTGATCGCTCAATCCGATTGCCGGCTGCCCATTTTCAAGATGGTTCGAGGTTGCAGCGGATACGTTGTCCAGACGATCGTGATACCTCTGGTCATACCAGAATGAGCCGCTGACACGGAACCCATAGCGCTGTTTGTACTGCAAATCGAATTCTGACAAAATATCCAACCGGTTGGTTATGATCCCTCTGCCAAAATTGCGATCCCCGTCATCATAGTTCACGCTTTTGAGGATGGCTTCATCTTGACCAGTGGTACGATACCCAAGATTGTATTTGAAGGTGTTGTCCCAGCGAAGTTCTAAATCATTGACGCCTGTGGGGATTTGAAATGCGAAGGTATTGCTGCAGATTACAAAAAGCAACATACCGCCAATCCCGATGCAGCTTAACCAACTCTTTTGCAGCTCCCATAATCCCTTTTTTCTTTTTCTTGCTTTACCCATAGTTTGCCCTCCAATGAAAAGATGTTGACAAAAAAATTGTTTTTTACCGGCGAGCATCCGGGGCTTTTTCCTATTTTGAAATCGCCACCTGATTCCGGTGCAAGCTTTTAGTCCAAATTCTGTAGATTTTTAGGCCCTGCTAAAGATAAACGTACTGTATCATTGATCATCGATGAAGAAACGTACCGTATCGTACTGTTGTTAATAT
>SBEK01000127.1 GCA_009668925.1 Deltaproteobacteria bacterium | reverse complement strand
CAAGGAGGCCATTAAGTGACAAAAGAAGTTGAAATACCGGATCCCCAGCAGTATCCGGGCGCCACGCGGCCCGGTAACGAATATTACGAGAAGATCTATGACCGGACTCTTCTGGAATGGAGAAAATTCATGGCCGGAGATGCATCCGTTGATCCGTCCATCGTGCCCCGGGTGGTCGTAGATTCCTGGATACGCTGCCGCGAAATGGGACTGGACCCATTCGCAAAACCGCTGCACAGAGTCTTATCCGGCGACGAACTCGAAGGACTTCTGGAGGAAAACAAGCACTTCATCAACGTGAGCCGGTTGATCGTCGGCAATCTTTTCGAGGTCGTGAGGACCCCGACCCCTCCTGCGGTTTCCATTTACGATAAGCGCGGTTTCTTGCTGGATATCTTTATCGAAGATAAATTCAGGGAAGCCATGGACAAGGTGCGGTGGGTCGTGGGCGCTCTGTGGGATGAAGCGACGAGCGGGACCGGCGCGGTCGGTACGGTCCTCACTCTGCGCCGGCCGGTCAGCGTCTTCGGCGCCCAGCATTATCTCAGATTTCACCATCGGGACATCGGCTGCGGCGCGCCGGTCTTTGGACCGGGCGGAGATTTACTGGGCGGGATCATCGTTCATGGACTCTATTACGGAGCCAACCCCTACATCCTCGGTACGACCGTTGCAGCGGCCAAAGCGATCGAGAACGTGATCCAAGCGGAGAAGGCCATGCAGAAAGAACAGATCGCGAGCAGCTTTCAGAAGGCGGTGATCTCCTCGATCCCGGAAGCCATTATTGCCGTCGACCGTGAAGGCTGCATCTCGCTCGTCAATGAAAAGGCCGAAAAGATGTTTCTTCTGGACGCCGGACGAAGAGAGGGCGAGCCCGTGAGACTGGTCTTCGGCCCCGGCAATCAGCGGTTTCTGAGTCTCATCGAAAATGACGGCGCCGTGAGTGATGTGGAGGTCCGCATATTCTCCAGAAAAAGGAGCAACGATTTCACGCTGACCACGAAGCATATCCTGTCCCCGCAGGGGGAGATCATCGGAAAGATTCTTGTGCTGACGGAAATCAAAAAGGTCAACACGCTGATCACAAAAATGATCGGCGCCCAGGCCAACTTCAATTTTGATGATATCCATGGCCAGAACCCCGCTTTTCTGAAGACGGTGGAGCAGGCCCGGATCGCCTCGGCAAGTTCTTCCAATGTCCTGCTCTTAGGGAAGAGCGGAACAGGAAAAGACATATTCGCGCAGGCTATTCATAATGCCAGCAGCAGGAAAAACGGCCCATACGTGGCCATCAACTGTGCGGCGATTCCCATCGATTTGATCACGAGTGAATTGTTTGGTTACGAAGAAGGTGCTTTTACCGGATCCCGCCGGGGAGGAAACCAGGGTAAATTCGAACTGGCTGACGGCGGGACCATTTTTCTTGATGAAATTTCTGAAACGCCGCTGGAACTTCAAGCGGCCCTGCTGCGGGTCATTGAAGAAAAGTGCGTTGTCCGGATCGGCGATAAACGGATTCGTCCGGTCGATGTCCGGATCATCGCCGCCACAAATGCAGATTTGCGTGAGCAGGTGCGCAGAGGTAATTTCCGAGAAGATCTCTATTACCGTTTGAACGTCTTCACCATCCATTTGATTCCGCTCAGCGATCGGCCGGAAGACATCCGCATCCTGACCGATTGCTTCGTGAATAAATATGAGAAGATTCTCGACAAGAAAATTGTCCGGATCGATCCGGCGCTGCGCAGCGTTTTTTCGTGCTATTCCTGGCCGGGCAACGTCCGTGAACTCCAAAATGTCATCGAAAGGATGATGAATATCGTCAGGACAAATGAACTGACGGCCGACCTGATCCCCGCTGAAATTACCGAAGGCTCCAGGCTCGCCGGCAACATCAAAGAAGGTTCTTTTCCGGAGGAATCGGCAATACGCAATCTTCTGCGACTGGGCGTCTCCAAGAGCCAGATTGCCAAGCAAATGAAAATATCCCGCATGACCCTCTACCGGAAGATGGAAAAGTTCAAGATTTGAAAACGGTTTGAAGAAAGCAAGGTGGTTGGTCAGCGCGAGAGGACGCTGTTACTTTTTTACTCCCGTGGAGATGATCCGCTGATTTCCTGGATCGTATCGTGGATGTCTGTTTTCATGAAGCTATTTAGCTTGCGTTCAACCGGAATGACCTGCTGCAGGTTTTGAAGAATCTGGTTGTGTATCGCTTCCGTTTTTCCATACCGGATTAATAAATCCTGAACCCTTTCTTCCAGCGTCACGATTCTATCGTGCATCACCCGCTTGTCGGCGTAGTAAACGATTTCCTTTTCCTCGGGCGGCCCCGCAAGATTCACGTCCGTAATCACGACATGCTGCTCGACGATCCGGGCGATCAGCCCAAACCCCAGTTCGCGCAAGAGATCACCGCCCGAAGCCGCGTGCTTTTCCTTGGTGTGAAGTGACCGGGTCTTGGTGATATCGTGAAGCAGCGCTCCGGCAATGACCGCATCCCGGTTGATGGAAACACCGTCCACAAGATTGTCGGTCAGGGCCAGGGCAACGCGCATCACCTGAAAGGAATGCAAAACGATATTGGGCAGCATGGCATATCGAGCCATGAGTTCTTCACATTCGGCGCGGCTGGGAATTCGGTCTGGATAATGCTGCATAAACTGTTCTGTCCGGTTCCTGGTTAATTCCGTTTGCGGCTGAATTCACGAAACACGGGCGGGAAATCATTGGCATCCGCGACGCCGTAACCGGTTCCGATCGCATTTAAAACGACCGGAGCCGGCCACGACAGTCAGGGCGAATGATTCCTATTTCTTCTGTTTGGCTATTTCTTCATCCCGCAGGATCTTCCGGAGAATTTTCCCGACAGCCGACTTGGGAATCTCCGGCCGGAATTCAACCAGCCGGGGCACTTTGTACGGCGCCAGTTTCTCTTTGCAGAAATTGATGATTTCCTTGTCCGTGCAGGTCTGATCCTGCTTCAGCGTGACATAAACCTTGATGGTCTCTCCCCGGTAAGGATCGGGGATGCCCACGGTGACCGCTTCTTTTACTTTGGGATGCTGGTAGAGCACCTCATCCACCTCGCGGGGATAGATGTTGAATCCACCGGCGATGATCATATCTTTCTTGCGGTCGACAATGAAAAGGAATCCGTCTTCGTCGGCGATCGCAATGTCTCCCGTATAGAGCCAGCCGTCCTTGAGTTGATTGGCGGTTTCCTCGGGATTGTTCCAGTAGCCCTTCATGATGGTCGGGCCCTTCATGAGGATTTCTCCGGGCTGGCCTTGCTTCACATCGTCCACGCCGGTTTCGATGTCCACCAGGCGAACGTCCATGTTCAGATACGGAAGGCCGATCGAACCCGTTTTGTTCAGACCCGTCACCGGGTTGCAGGCGCCGACGGACGTGGATTCGCTCATGCCGTATCCTTCAAAGAAGAATACGCCGAGGTCGCGCAGCTGCCAGATCAGCTCCTCGGGCATCGGCGCGCCGCCGGATCCGATAAAGGAAAACCGTTTGCCTAAATTCATTTCCTTGACTTTCGGATGGCTGAGCAGTGCCGTGATCATCGTCGGCACCGCCGGGAAATATGTGATTTTGGGGTATTTGGCGATCGTCGCGACCACTTCTTCCAGATCGAATCGGGGCAGAATGATCTGGGTGCCGCAGTTGAACAGTCCCCAGTTCATGGCGGAAATATTGCCGTAGATATGGAAGTAGGGAATCAGGCTGAGAACGGAGCGTTCCTGGATAGTGCTGTAGGATGCTAAACTGGGGCACCAGAAAGAGCCCATGTGGACGGAGGACACAATATTATAATGGGTAAGAACCGCTCCCTTGGGCAGGCCCGTGGTGCCGCCGGTAAACTGGATCAGCGCCGGATCATCCGATGTGATGTTGATGCGCGGGATGCGCGTGTCCGTCGATGACTCCAGCAGCTCCGAGAAATGCTGCCATCCGTCTTCCAAATCCAGGCTTTGGGCGGAGCTTGCGGGCTGGCCCTTCAAAAAGTCGGAAACTTTCGTGACGATGACATTTTTGATTCCCAGGGCTTTCGCCAGCGGCCTAAACGTCGGGAGAGCGCCGTCAAAGGTCACCAGGGCGCTGACGCCGGTGTTTTCCATCATGAATTTGAGCTCGCCCGGCGTATACATGGGATTGAGGTGGACGACGATGGCGCCCGCCGTCAGGATGGACAGATAGGCCACGACAAACTGAGAACAGTTCGGCAGCGCCAGACCCACCCGGTCGCCCTTCCTGATGCCCAGTTGGACCAGGGCGTTGGCCATGCGCAAAGACATCTGCCGCAGTTCATGAAAGGTGATCGTGGATCCGTACATGTCCAGCGCGACTTTGTCGGGCTGATAAGCGGCGGATGCGCCCAGTATTTCCTGGGCCGTAATGCGCGGTGCGTTAAAAAACGGGGGTACTCCGGGATCGTAATACTTGTGCCAGGGTCTTGCTTCCATGTTACAATTCTCCTCCTTGATATTTTTAGTTTGCATTGGCAAACATTCTTTTCAAGCGGAAGACCTGTTAACACATAATGCGGCAATGAGCAATTCCGATATCCCGGGAGAATGGTCCGACCAAAAGGCGCCCCGATGTCGCAGCCATAGGCTGAGACAAACAGCCGCACCGGATGACGGGGAAAGGCTTCGCCGCGTGGGCGATCCGCCCCTCCTGCTGTCCGTCTATTCTTTATAATCCTCGATCCTGCCGTTTTTGACGATCCAGATGCCGTATTCGGCGAATTTCGGGCCTCTCTCCGCGTCGAACGTTTTGTCTCCGGTTACGCCCCTGTACCCCAGGGCCGCGCCGGGCAGAGCCCGGCGGATCCCGCCGGCCGTATAGCCGCCCTTTTCGATCGCCCTGACCGTGAGATAGACCATGTCGTAGTTATACTCGCCGAAAATCGGAATCTTGTCGGCGCCGTACTTCTTCTTGTAGGCTTCCGCAAACGCCCGGTAGGGCTTTGTGTTCCGGAGGACCGCGGGGTAAGTGCCCATAACTCCTTCCGCGGCCGCTCCGGCCAGCTCCACCATCTGGGGCGCCCGGGCGGCGGAGCCGCAGAGCCACTGCGTCTTGATGCATGACGCCTGCGCCTGCTTAAACTGCACGGCGCCTTCGGTGATATAGGTCAGATTGACGATGGCCGGGGGGCTGCCCTTGCCGGCGCGGAGAAGTTCCGCGTGGTAGTCCGCCTTCTTTTCATCGCAGGCAATGCTGTCCGTCACCGTCCCGCCCATCTTCTTGTACGCGTTCACAAAGGCATCCTTGAGGCCCCGACCCCACTCATTGTTGACATACATGACGGGAACCTTCTTGAAGCCCATCCCGAAGGTGAGCTTCGCCAGCCGGGGTCCCTGCAGGGTATCCGAGGGAAACACGCGAAAAATGTAATCCCCCGCCCCGGTCAGACCGACTGCGGCGCCCTGCGCCGAAAGCAGCACAACTTTGTTCTCCTGGGCGACAGGAGCCGCCGCCATGAAACTCCCGCTGCCGGCAGGCCCGAAGATCACGGGGACCTTGTCCACCGTGATAAGCTTCCGGACGGCCCGGACGGAATCCTCGGGGGTGCTTTTGTTGTCTTCGTAGACGATCTCAATCTTCTGGCCCTTGATGCCGCCCCGGTCGTTGATCTCCAAGACGGCCAGATCGATGCACTTCTTGAGGCCCTCCCCGTAAACGGCAAGGCTTCCGGACAGGGCCAGGGCGGCCCCGATCCTGATCGACTCATCGGCCCTGGCGACGGGAATGCCCGGCGCCGCAAGCATTGCGCAGACGACAAACAGCGCAGCGATTTTTTTCATGACCGTTACCTCCAATCGCTTATGATTTCCTGATCAAAGAAAGAAGGGCGGCTCCCTGACCGGAGCCGCCCCTTCTCAATCCGCTAACCACTCTTGACTATTTTCTCAACTCAGCCGGCGTCTTATAGGCCTCCGGGTGAAGATACTGCTTTAAGAGTTTTTCATTCTCCGGACAGGATTCACTGATGATAACCACCTGCCCGTTTTTCTGAAACTGGGCTTCCGGCTGAAGGAACTGCCCGGGGTAGGTCTTATAGGGATCGTCCGGATGTACGCGCATCAACGAATGGTAAAACGGTTTCACTTTCTGGGTCTGGTATTTCATCTTGCCCAGGGAATAGGGCGTGGTCACCTCTTCCATCCCTTTGATCAGCTGTTTCATGTCGGCCGTTCCCTTGGCATAGACAACCGCATTCTTGAAATGCTGGATATCGGCATAGGCCAGGTGCACGTGCTGCTGCATGGGAATACCGCGCATGTTCGCTTTTTTGACCAGGGGGATCGTCTGCGGCGTAATCGGTGTGGTGCTCAAATCCGTATACCCCGTAACGATGCCGAGGCCTTTGCCACCCGTCATTTTCCAATAATTCTGAGTCTGGGAAACGCCGCCGTAAAGATGGACGGCAATATCTTTGGCCGCGGAATCAGACCATTGTTTTGCAAACGACTCGGTATCCGTGAACCAGGAGCTGCAATAGAAAATCACATCGGCATTGGCTTTCTTGATGTCCTGCAGAATCGGCAGATACATGGTGCCGCGCGGCTTGACCGCCTTGCTGTAGACAACCTCCAGACCGGAATCCTTAGCCATTTTATCCCAGGTCGGCAGCTTGATATAGTCGATTCCTTTGCGCCATTCCGTTGTCCAGGCCAGATCTTCCCAGAGAATGGCGAGCCTTTTTGCTTTCATCACTTTTGGATAGAGATACGTAAAGAAGTATTTCATGTGCGCGTAATGGGCCGGTTCCGGATCCCAGTCGCGGAAGCAGTGGTCGTATTTCGGAGCCTGATCGATAATGCGCGCCGTCAGTTCCGACGCCATCGGACCGTTAAAGACCAAAATATGCGGATACTCTTTAAACATCGAACCCGAGGCTTCCTGCACGGCCAGGCAGATTTCCGATCGTCCTTCGACGGAAATAAGCTTCGCCTTGTCTTCGATAACCAGCTTGCGGAAGGCTTCCACGGACAGGGACGTATCTCCTTTGTTGTCCATCACCACGTACTTGACCGGCCGCCCCATGATGCCGCCGGCGGCATTGAGTTCTTCCACCGCCATTTTTTGAACATCCATGCAGGGCCTCGTCCCCGGGGATGCCACCATCCCGATATAACCGATCACGATCGGTTCCCCCTTCTGGGCGTAAGATGCCGGAGGTACACACAACATGACTGCGATAACTGCTGGAACGATGACCGAGATAATAAAAAATGCAACTCTTCGACGCCGCTTCATCATAAATCTCCTCCTCTGATATTCAAGTATCAATATTTACACACCCTAAAGTGCACCCTTTATTGATCGTCGCGAGGAAAACCGCTATATCCGCCCTACCCTGGAGCAACAGCAATCAAACGTGTGACGATGAGACTATGGTGATGATGAGACTTCTTGACGGGATGGAGTATAGGAAAGGCCGGCTCTTATGTCAATGCAATAGTGATGATTGGAAAACCGAACGTCCTCAGGCAGTGAGATCCCTGCCGATTGAAATATGAAAGCACTCTCCGCCGTTTCCCCGTTCCTGCGCCATTGGAAATCCTCTGAAATAGGAGTTCGCCGTTATCGCCGGCAACTTGACCTTAACGGTTCAAGGTGTCCGGATTGCCTTAGGTCTCGCGACGCTTTCCGGCCGACGCAATCCGTCATCTTTTGAACCGGAGGCCGTCCACTATTCTTGCAGGAAGCTTGTACTGAAAAATTGTACAGTGTTCGGTTTTTCAGCACAAATCCACTTTTCCCGCACGGAAGTTCTATGGCCGCTCGATTTCACTCCGGCTAACCATCCGGAATCATAACACGTAACGAGAGAACCCTCTGCGGCAAGCTGCTGGCATGAATATGGCAGTCCAGAAAAAGAATCAAAAAAGGTGATTTCATTCCTGCAGCACGCAGTACCTTTTCAGGAATCGAAGCCCCGATGCAGAAATCGCTGCGAAATTCAGTCTGACCGGCAAAATCGCGGACATAAGCGGTCATTTCAAAATCATGCTGCACTGGGCGGACTGGCTGCAGACGATGGTTCGGGAAGCTAAAGCGCGGTAAACGAACAGAGGCGCCGAACTCATTCGGAAGCTTCAGAGCGAAGATATAAAAATAATAAAAGGAGACGATGAAGATGAAACACATGATGACGGTGTTGTGGATGGCGATTCTCATGCTGGCAGTCGGTCCTGCAGCTTATGCGGCGGACTTCGGCACTCCCGCCCAGGCAGAAGCGATGGTCAAAAAGGCCGTTGCTGAAATTAAAGCCAATGGAAAGCAAAAGGCCTTTGCCGAGATCAGCAACCCGAAGGGGAAATTCGTGGACAGGGATTTGTATGTTTTCGTTTACGATATGAACGGCAAATGCGTAGCGCATGGTTTCAATCAGAAGATGATCGGTAAAGATCTGATCGACATGAAGGATCCGGATGGAAAATACTATGTCAAAGAGAGGATAGAGATAAGCAGAACCAAAGGAAAAGGCTGGCAAGACTATAAATTCACAAATCCGCTGACGAGACGGGTCGAACATAAGACGGCCTATGTCGAAAAAGTCGATGATGTGATTGTGGGCTGCGGCGTCTATAAGAAATAATGATCCAAACCTGTTTTTAGAGATGTTCCAGGAGAAGAACGTGAAACGATTGTTGATGAATTTGAAGTTATCGGAAAAGATTTTGATCGCTCCGGTGGCGGTAGTCGCCTTTCTAGTAATTTCAGGATTTGTATCCTATCTGAGCCTCTCCTATATGAAGTCCGCTATCGAAGAAATATTCGGCACGCGATTCAAAAGTCTCCAGATAAGCGCGCACGTCATAAAAGATGTCACAACTGTTCATGCCAATCTTTACAAGGTATTCGGCTGGGCAAACGCCAATTATGAGGCGGCGAAAATCGATCAATTGGGACAGGATCAAATGAAGACCCTCACGGCAGTGGTGGCGACGGTGGACAACATTCTTAAGGCCAAAGGATTAACGCCGGAAGAAAATGCCGCTTACCAGGCGCTCATGACGGCTCTGGCTGCCTACAGAAAGGACGCCGTCGAGGTCCTGGACCTGGCCAGTTCGGATGTGAATTATGCGACTACCTTTATGGAAAAGGCCGATGTCAAGTTTCAGAGCCTTTACGGACACCTCAATGCGCTTTTGGAGTTGGAAACCAAACTGGGACAGACGACCTATGAAGGATCCATCAGGCGCTACGAAACGTCTTTGGTGACATCCCTTCTGGTAATGCTGGCTGCCATTGCCGTCTCGGTTCTTTTGAGTCTGCTGATTGCAAAAGTCATTACCGGTCCACTCAAAAAGGCGATGGAGACGATTGAAAGGATCGCGCAGGGCGATCTGACGCAGGAGCTTGCCCTGACGTCTCAGGATGAAATCGGGAAACTGGCCCAATCGGTGGATGAAATGCGGCAGAAGATGGGTGAAGCCGTTGGCGGCTCGGTAGCAACATCCCAGAGCCTCTCCGAATCGGCCGCCCAGCAGGCTGCCTCGCTGGAAGAAACGTCTTCTTCGCTGGAGGAGCTGGCTTCGATGACCAAGAGCAACGCGGAGAATACAGCCAAGGCAAACCAGCTGATGGCCGGTGCACAGATGACCGTTGAAAAGGTCAATGCCTCCATGAACCATTTAACGGACTACATGAAGGAGATTGCCGCGGCCAGCGAAAAGACGCAGAAAATCGTCAAGACGATCGATGAAATTTCATTTCAGACCAATCTGCTGGCTCTGAATGCCGCGGTCGAAGCCGCCAGGGCCGGCGATGCCGGAGCCGGGTTTGCCGTTGTGGCGGATGAGGTTCGGAATCTGGCCATGCGCGCGGCCGAAGCGTCTAAAAACACCTCCAGCCTGATGACCGACATCGTGGCCAAGGTACGCAACGGGGAACAGCTGGTTTCGTCGGCGCATCAGGATTTTGTTCAAATGAAAACGAGTTCCACCGAGGTCGTCGGATTGATGGGAGGCGTCGCGGCGGCTTCCCGCGAACAATCGCAGGGCATTGAACAGCTCAACAAGGCCATCCTGGAGTTAAACCAGGTCACGCAACATAACGCGGCAAGCGCACAGGAGCTGGCATCCCTCATGTCGGTCTTCGTTACGGAACCCGGCAGCGCAAAGACGATTGTCACACCGGAGACCAGGAGGCGTCTTTCTTTGCAACCCGTGTGATGTAAATCTGTCCGGCGTCCGGCGCCCATCAGAACAGCCGCCTCTGAAGCAATAAGGCCCCTGTCCCCGAGGACAGGGGCCTTCCTTTTTTTATACATATTCCTGACATTTGATTTTATGTTCTTCGATTTTCCAGTTCTATCAAGTTTCATCCGCAGGGTCATCGGGGCGTGACTTAAGCGAATGATGGACGAGACGCTGTGGCGCAAGGCGTCATGGAGCAGCAGACAGCCAAACTGTCTGAACCCGAAGGGTGAGTTTTTGGCTATCGCGCAATGAGCCGCAGCGACACCGTCGAGGACATTGAGCGAAAGACAGGAACTCCGGCGCATGCCGGATGCCCCGGTGAGACTGCCACCTTTCTTGTCGCGGAACGCCGCCAGAGCGACATCTCTCTGAGTCGCCGTTCGCCCACATCCTCTCTTCTTTAGCTCTACGGAACGTCTTTTCATCGGCGCTATAATGCTGTGCGCTTTATGCCGATCGCTAGAACAAATCTTCTTTATCCGCCCACTTTGGGATATACTGGTAATATTCCGGAGGATGGGCGGCTTGCAGACCGGTAAGCGTCACCCTGGCCAGAGCGATGCCCTGCCGTGTCCGGTATAACCCGGCATGCCCCCGCGCCTCCAGACTTAGCAGGTATTTTGTGAGATCGTCGTCGCTTACTTCAATCCATTCCCGGATGTCATCCAGGGTCATATGCAGGCCGGGGTTGACCCGGTAATTTTCAGCAAGGACTTGGAGCACATCCTTTTCACTTCCCGCCTTTATCTTTGCCACGGGATTTTTCAGGGGCAGCGGAACGTTCAGTTCCGGGTCGACGGCCCTGGGCGGGACCTGCAAATCTTCTTTCAGTGCTCTTGTGCCCTGGCGATAGATGAGCAGCTTCAGGACTTCCGAAGTGCCGGCCGCAATCTGCGTCAGTTTGGCATCCTGCATAATGCGCTGCACAGGATATATTTTCAGGACGCCGTTTCCGCCCATGCACTGGATGGCGTCGAGGACCGTTTCCATCAGGGAGTCGGCGGCAAAGAGCTTGGCCACCGCGGCTTCGATGGGCACCGGGCGCCCCAGGTCCGCGCAATACGCCCCGTAATACGTGACGAGTCTGCTTAAGTAGAGTTTGGAGATCATATCGGCAATCTTGAACTGGTTGGTGGCAATGTCGCCGGTCGGCCGGCCGAATTGCAGGCGTCTGGACAGGTGCTGCTGGGCGTAACGGATGCATTCGCGCATCATCCCGAGGATGGGGGCGGCGTTCAGAATCCGTTCGACATTGAGGCCGCTCATCATGACTTTCCAGCCGTCGCCCTCCTCGCCCAGACGGTTGGCGGCCGGAACGCGGGCCTCGTCGAAGGTCAGATTGCCGTTGTAGTTGGCGAACATGCCGATCATGTCGTTGACCTTTTCCACATGAAAGCCGGGGGTCCCCTTCTCCACGGCAAAGGCACTCAGATGGCGGTAGGCCGCGCGGTCCTCCGGTTTACTGCTCGTCTGAAAATAACAGAGATACAGATCAGCGGCCCCGGCCGTCGTTTGAAATCTTTTTTTGCCGTTCATGATATAGTCCTTGCCGTCGCGCACCGCCGTCGATTCAATAGCGGCGATGTCGGAGCCGGCATACGGCTCGGTCATCGTGATACAGCCGAGCAATTCGCCCCGCACCATCGGCGGCAGCCACTTTTTTTTCTGCTCGTCACTGCCGTTATGGACAAGCTGCGTGGCGCTCCCGAACATGGTCGTGCCCAGGGGACCGACCAGACACGCACGGGCGACTTCTTCATTGAGAATGGCGGCGCCCGTCACGCCCCACTCTTCCAGATGGCCGCCATAGGCGCGCGGCACCAGCGCGCCGAACCAGCCCTGCTGCGCCATCAGTTTCATGGCTTCCCAGCTGAATTTATTCTCCAGGGCCGAGCGCATGCCGATCGGCATGAGCACCCGATCTACAAAGTCTTTTGCACCTTCGGCCAGTTCGATTTGCGACGGCGTCCACCAGGGATATTTTTCCATACGTCCTCCTCAGAATAATCTATAGAGGGCACCCTAGCATAGGTCCGGCTGTTTTGCCCGTTTATTACCCCGTTTAATTTTCTACTCATCCCGCGAAAAAAATATTATATTG
>SBEK01000309.1 GCA_009668925.1 Deltaproteobacteria bacterium | reverse complement strand
ATTCTGCCTGGTATGAAAAGTGCTTCCTCCGTTGAACAAAATATGATTCGGAGGAAGCTTTGCGATGACAGACAACCCTAACCGCTTATTTTCAATTCAACCTACAACGCGATTTGAGAGGCTTCGGAACCAGTATATGGCCTTCTCGAGCCGACCTTTACCTTTATACAGCATCGACGTAGATCGGATTATTACCCGCGTCATGCGGGACACCGAAGGAGAAGCAATGATCCTGCGCCGGGCAAAGGCATTTGCCGCCGTGGTTTCCGAAGTGCCCATCGAAATCTTTCCTGATGAACCGTTTGTGGGATGGATATCCGGAAGGCCCGATGCGACCCTGCTCTGCGCGGAGCAAAAGGGAGGTTTCCTGGAAAAGGAAGTGGAAGCTATCCCCACGATGAGCCCTGAAGACAAGAAGATTGTTCGGGAAGAAATCATTCCATACTGGCGCGGGGACGGCGGCTATCGCAGAAGCCGGGTCCGCCAGGCCTATGAGAAATATCCCCCTGAATTGCGAAGGCTGCTTTACGAGATCGATGATCCGTCGGGGAAATTGTCCGAAGCCATTACGAAGATGCGCGTCCCGGGAATTCCGTTCGTAAAAGTCAATGACGCCGCAGAGATCTCGCCAATAGGCGTCATCGGAGAGCTGATGAGCCATCATCACATCGGCCACTGTTGCCACGGGTATGAGAAGATTTTGCAGAAAGGCTTTCTGGGAATCAAAGAGGATGCGGAGAAACGGCTGGCGAGGATCGATCCGTTGAACCCGGAGGATTTGCGAATTCAATCGTTTCTGGAAGCCGTCATCATAGCGATGGATGCGGCAGCCGGGATTGGGCGTCGGTTTGCGGCGCTGGCGCGGAAAAAAGCCGCTGAAGAAACGAACGCCGAACGGCAGGCGGAACTCAACGAGATCGCAGCGGCCTGCGATCAGGTACCGGCGTTGCCTGCCCGCACATTCCGGGAGGCGCTGCAGTCGGTATGGTTCTCTCACATCCTGCACTGGTGGGAAACACCGCTGTGCAGGGCTGTCTCTCCGGGGCGGGTCGATCAGTATCTCTTCCCCTTTTACAAGAACGATCTCGATTCGAATCGGCTGTCCGTCGAAAAAGCGCAGGACCTGATCGACTGCTGGCTTTTGCGAATGACGCAGGATGCGGCCGCGTTTGTGGCGGAAAGCGGCGATGCCCACCATATCGATCTCGGCGGATACAAGGCGGACGGAAGCGATGCCGTCAACGATCTTTCGTACATGTTCCTCGAGGGCATGATGCATTCGCGGTTGAATGAACCCAATCTCGGCGTTCTCGTTCACGGCAAAACGCCGGACAAATTCCTCATCAAGGCGTGCGAACTGGCGTCGCTGGGATTCGGCCAGCCGATGTTTTTGAATGCGGACGTTTTCGTCGAGAATATCCTCGCCCGGGGGACTCTGGGCGGACCCCCGGTGCCGCTTGAACTGGCCCGCATGAGCTGCGCCATCGGATGCAACGAACCGCACATCGCCAATTACGAATCGGAATATCAGACGGGAGCCTCCGTGAGGATGCCGGCCGCTCTCATGCTGGCTCTGTCCGACGGCTGGAATCCCAGCAAGCAGCTGCAATTAGGGATTAAAACAGGAGATCCGCGGACATTCGCCTCCTTTGAAGAACTTCAGGAGGCGTTCCGAAAGCAGCTGTCCTATCTGGTAAAAATGTGCACAGTTGCCATTAATATCAATGAACTTATCCTGGCCGATGTCTATCCCACGGCTTACCAGTCCGCCCTTATTGAGG
>SBEK01000308.1 GCA_009668925.1 Deltaproteobacteria bacterium | reverse complement strand
CAGCGTCGATATGTTCGGTCTTGAAAAAGACGATTTCCTGGATGATGTTCAGAAAATCCTGACCGTGGGTGAGTTTTATGCTCTGGCGGCGGGAGGACAGATCATTTTCACATGATGGCCCCGCCTCCCAACGGATGAAAATAGTGATGCGCGAGGGCGGCATGCTGCACGCCGGTCCCTAGCAGCGTTTCTTCCCGGTACTTCCCGATGAAGAACCGGGCCACCGGAGCAAAATGCGGTCTCCTGACCGCATTCTTTTTGCCCGATAGCTGCTCCGGGCTAGTTCCACCGCGCCTTCCGATCACACGCCTTTTTTTCCTGGGGATGGAATTTTTCCCATTCGGTAACGGATTGCGTTTCATCGTCATCCATTTTGGAGACCATGCATTCGCAATATTTTCTAACCACCTCTATCGATTGGCCCTGGTTCTTGTTGTCGTTCATGCACTCGGCTATCCATTGGATATCGTCGGAGGTGGGGGATGCCGCCCCGTCCTTTACCATCACCGGTCCGGAAAAGAAAATGATCAGCGCAATTGCCGTGACGACGACGGAGCGTTTCTTCATGTGTGTCCCTTTCTTTGAATCGTTAATAGAAGCGGATATCGTATAGCAGATATCACTTCCCGTGAGTCTCATCAGGTGCCCGAGCCGGAGGCACCCCTTCACATTATGCTTTTCTCTCTCATCTTCCCGGGGCGGGGTTTGCTCTTCCCTGATCTTTCAGCAGGTGGCCTGGAATGCTTTGTGGAATTCGACATTGCCTTTCGTCACGTTTTCACTAAACGGCAGGACGAGAAAAAATTTCTGCGGAATCCCTTCATGAATTAAATCGGGACAGTTTCTAAAACCAAACCGCTTATAGTAATCAGGATCTCCCACAAGAGCGCAGCCTTGCGCGCCCCGCGTTTTCATCACGGATAATCCTTCGCGAATCAGAGCCTTTCCAATGCCCTGCCTCTGCAATTCGGGCCGAACGGAAACAGGGCCGATGCTGAACCAGTCCAGAGAGCCGTCGGAAATCGTGACAGGTGAAAAAGCGATGTGGCCCGACACGTTTCCGTCAATTTCGGCGACAAGCGACAGGGTCAGCGCATTGGCTTTCCGCAAGGCGTTGATGATGTATTGTTCCGTCTGCCTGCTGATCGGATGATTCTTGAACGCGGCTATCGTGACGTCGTTTACGGCCGTTATATCTGAATTCGTTTCATTCCTGATGATCATTTGAGGACTCCATATTTTCAGGTTCTGCGATGGTAAACAAGAAGCTGCACCGGAGAAAGCTCAGGGCTCCTGACAGTTTCGTCATCATGTTTTCCTCTCCATAATTGCTTTGCAGCGTCGCTGGGCGCCGTATCCATTTCACGCTTCTTGCTTATTTCTTCACCGAATAGATCTTCTTTACCGCTTCACGGTCGATTCCGCCGCCGGCTTTCTTCGGCAGCCGGTCCACAAAAAGAACCTGCTTCGGTTTCTTGTAGCGGGCAATTTTAGATGCCACAAAATCGATGAGCTCCGTCTCTTTTAAATGGGACCCTTCCTTCTGAACACAAACGGCGAGCACAGCTTCTCCCCACTCGGGATCGGGAATGCCGATCACCACAACTTCCTCCACACTCCCCTGACTGAGAATGACTTTTTCCACTTCGGCCGGATAAACATTTTCGCCGCCGGGTTTGATCAGTTCTTTTTCAGGATTTCTGCCCAGGTAATACAGGTAACCCGCCTCGTCGAGCCGTCCCTGATCACCCGTATGATGCCATCCGTTGCGGGAGGTATAGGC
>SBEK01000307.1 GCA_009668925.1 Deltaproteobacteria bacterium | reverse complement strand
AAGGTGCAGCATGAAAAACGCATCTTCCGCAAAGGCGCCTGCCCCGATTGCGGCGGTATTGTCGAGCATGAAGGCGGTTGCGCCGTCTGCCGCATTTGCGGCTATAGCGAGTGTGCGTAAAGGGTAGCAGCCCTCCTTGTTTTCCAAAGAGCTAAGTGCCGGGCTTTCGACATTCCGTTTTCTCTACCTGTTTTTCCGCTTTTGCTCTATACGCCTCTCCGGCCCGCAGCGCGGGACTCCCGGGAAAGAAGTAATGGCTGGCCGTTTCTTTCCGATCTTGAGACAAGAGGCTCAACCCCATGGCTGCTGATTCGGATATCGCAATCGACATTTCACTCTCGGCCATCTTTCTTCGGGATCTTCTACAGTGTGTGTCCACTACTTTCACATACCCTCCTCCTGTTTCTCTCATTTCTCGCCATTTTCAGAGGTGAAAATATAGCTTGACTACCTACCTACTAGTAGGTATACGCTGCATAAGGGGTGCAAAAAAACATGCTGGACGAAGAACGTGGATAGGCATAAACAGATTTTGGATATCGCCGAGGATCTTCTTCTCGACCGCGGTTATAATGGATTCAGCTACAAGGACATTTCCGCCGCTTTAAATATCAGGAACGCCTCCATTCACTATCATTTCCCCAAAAAAACCGATCTGGGAGTCGCCATTATAGAGCGAGCCACCCATCGTTTTCAAAAGTGGGCCACCAAAATTGACCGCACAGATCTTCCCTGTTCGAAAAAGTTGGATGAATTTTGTCTGATATTTAAGACGTTTGTGGAGGAAAAACAGGTTTGTCTCGGCGGTGCGCTTCAGACGGATTACGAGACTTTGCCTGAAGAGATGCAAAAGGAAGCGCAAATTTTTCTTTCCAGAACATTTCAATGGCTGGAGCATATTTTGGCGGTCGGGAAAAAAAGGGGAGAGTTCGATTTTCCGGGCAGCGCCGCAGATCAGGCGCTCCTGACGATTGCGAGCCTGCAGGGGGCCGTCCAAATTGTCCGAGTGACGTCGCCGGCCAGTTTTGATGCAACCGTGAAGCAAATCAAGCGTTATGTTTGTGCGAAAATACTTTAGAACACGCCCCAGCCCGGGAGGAAATGGAATGTATGAGACGGCTTTTTTCACACTCCCCCTTTCCGGGGAAGAGAAATGGAAATTCGGCATACGAGACCGCTGCAACTGTCGGCAAGTCTTTGCCGGATAAAAAATTTTGATCAAAACAAGGTATGGAGGTCGCAGATGAGTACCGCAGTGAAGGAAAAAATTAAACAATACGCAATGAGTCTGGGAATAGACGATTTCGGATTTGCTGCTGTGGCGGATTACCAGAGCCCCCAGAGCCCTAAAATCGAGGCGATATTCCCGGAGGCGAAATCAATAGTTGTGGCCTGCGTTAAAGAGATGTCCCATGTCGAAAGCCCGAATCCTCAGATTGCCATGAACGGACGGCTCGACATCATGGAATACGCGCGGTCGACCAATTATAAGATTTCACGGTTTCTGGAAAATGAATGCGGCGCCAAAGCCATGAGTGTTCCTCTTTCTTATCCCCTGGACCTGACCCCTCAAAATTCCCGGAGCGTTGCCGATGTTTCGCTGCGGCATGCCGCCGTGGCCGCCGGGCTGGGCGTTTTCGGACGCCACAATCTGGTCATTCACCCCCGCCTGGGATCGCGTGTGCTCTTCATGGCCGTGCTCACCGATCTGTCGCTTCCGCCGGATCCGCGAGTGACCGAGAACCTTTGTATGGGGTGCAATCTCTGCGTGGAAAACTGCCCCGC
>SBEK01000306.1 GCA_009668925.1 Deltaproteobacteria bacterium | reverse complement strand
CGAGGTATTCCAGGCAATCCGTTTCATCGACATCGCACATATTGCCCAGATCAATCACTTTGTTGATTCCGGCTTCATATTCATTCCAGGCCATGGCCTGCGGGCTGTACATGCCGGTCTGGGTAATGATGGAAAGCCTTCCCTGCCGGTTGTATTCATAGCCGCGATCGTAGGGGACCGTGGTGAACCGGCTTTCGGAGTTGAAAACCCCGATCGTGTTGGGGCCCATAACGCGCATCTTGTAGGACCGGGCAATCCGGAGCAATTCTTCCTGCCTGATTTTGCCCTCCGGTCCCGCTTCGCCGAATCCGTCGGATACAATGACGGCGGCCCGGACGCCCTTTGCTCCGCACTGGTGCAGGATGCCGGGTACATGTTTGAAGGAAGTGACGATAATGGCCAGGTCGGGAGCATCTTCCACGTTGCTCAGGTCTTTATGGACCCGAATGCCGTAGACGGTCTCGGCGGTGGGATGAATCGGATAGATTCGGCCTTTGTAGTTCCATTTCAGCAGGTCGCCGATAATGACGCTCACACCGAAAAACCGGTTTTCCTGCACGCTGCCGAAGAGCACGATGCTTTGCGGGTTGAAAAATGAATCCAGCCAGTGCGCCTTTCCTGCCATTGTGTTTTATCCTCCTCTCGCGTGCCGGGTCTGTTCGTTCTAATCGTTTCGCCCCCGTTCGCGACGCTAAGATAGTTGTTTCGTTTCCAGAGTTCAATAAAAATTCTTTCGGGGATCGGAGAACTCCGCCATCGGGATTTTTCCCGGATTCAAACGGGCCCGGGCGCGAGACAGCGGGAAGAATCAGAGCGCCGGCCGCCGGACCGCATTCTGCTTAAAAGATGAAGCACGCGGCACTCTTGGGTTGACAACTTCTCATAAGCATGTCAGACTTTTTTTGTTTCAGCGCAGCCGGGTATCTCCGTCATTATAGAACCAAGCCGGCGAATAGCGTAAGACGCCAATACGGGATTAACGTCATGCAAAATAGCCTGTTTCAAGTCTTGAAGGATTCAACGAACCCGTTAATCAACCCGCTCATCCAGCTGCTGGATGCCGCGCACAACGGCTTTATCGTCATCGATCGCCGGGGGGCTATTGTGGCCTTCAACGAAGCCGCCAGGCGATTTTTCGATGAGGGGCCGGCGCCTCTTCATGTGGGGCGTTTGTTTTCCGAAATCAACGACACCGCCTGGCTGGATCTGAAAAAGATCATCGAAACGGGTGAATCGCAAATTGCCAAGAAGATTATTTTACCCAGTGGGACCGTCATTGTGAACAGAACACCGATTATGATCGAGGAGAAGGTCGAAGGCGTGATATCCATTTTTCAAGATATTTCCGAATATGAGAATGTGATTACTGAACTTAACGGTTACCAGGAACTTCACAGGCGGCTGGAGGTGATCATCGAATCCTCTTATGACGGTCTTTACATAACGGACGGCAAAGCCAATACGGTTTTGGTCAACAGCGCCTACGAAAGGATTACGGGCATCTCCCGGGAAAATTTGGTGGGGCGCAACATGAAAGACCTCGTCAAACAAAAGATTTTCGATCATTCCGTCACCCTGGATGTTTTGAAGAGCAAGCACCCCGTCACCATCATGCAGCAAATTAAAGGGGAAAAGGAGGTTATTGTTACCGGCACGCCCATTTTTGATGAATCAGGTGAAATATCCATGGTCGTAACCAACGTTCGGGACATCACCGAACTGAATCACCTGCGGGCGCAACTGGAAGAAACGCGACGGCTGAGTTCCCGGTATTATCAATCTATTCAGGAACAGGAGCAG
>SBEK01000305.1 GCA_009668925.1 Deltaproteobacteria bacterium | reverse complement strand
GCGTAAACCGGCGCCATGATGAACAGGATGAAGGCGATGACGCTCGGGGTGTTGATGCCGTAGGGAAGGGCGGTCACGTCCGAGCGGCCTTCGCGCCGGGCAAGGCGCATCGCCTGCCACGAATAAAAGAAATTGCCGACGAGAACCGAAAGGGCGACGGCCGGCAGGACGCGGCTGAAAATGAACACGAGCGAAAGCCCGGCCATCGAGCTGCACAGTGCCGTGATGACAAGGATTTGGACGAGGTTATCGACGAAGAGGCCAAAGAAGCCGTCAAGGTCGCGGCGGACGAAGAGGGGATAACGAGCGGGGATATCGAACGGGACGGGCGGCGGCTGCTGCATGGTGGCCTCCGGGCAATGGGACATACGGGACCTATAGGACAGATAGGACGGATGAGAAGAAAATGCAATCAATTGTGAATGTTAGCTGGTGAAATCTTCGGCATTCGTCGGTCTATTTCGTCTCGTTCACTGGAACCATCCGGTCCCCAGCGCTGAGCATGGCCCTTCTTTGGGCGAGGACCTTTTCCCCGTTTATCAGGACGTATACCAGGGGCGTGAGAAACATGAGCCAAACAAGGGCTGAATTGCGGTTGTATCTCCGTTTGGAGCTGGTGTTGCCCGACGGCGTCAAGGCGCTGACCATATTCATTACAACAAGAAAGCTCAGCACCAGCTTGGCTACGCCAGTCGAAATAGACATAAAGGGGGTTTTATTGTAGTCGAATGATTTGGTAATGATGCAAACGACTAAAATGAGCGCGATAATCAGCGCAAGCCAGAATAGAAACTTCCAATCCGTGATCATCGTCACGAAAACGCCGACAAGAACTGAAATGTAAGGCGTGCAGGAAAACGTCATGTCATTACGATCCATGTAGAATACAGCCCGATTGGTGACTCCGTAGATGATGCCAACGATGGTCAGGGCAACGATTGCGAGAAAAACGAGCTTCGCTACGACTTCCGAAAAAGGTTTGGGGGCTTCCGTCGGGGCGGTCGGTGTGGTCGCAGTGCCCGGGCCCATGTTGGATTGGGCGGTTACGGAAATGAACGAATCATGAGAATACTCGGCCGATGCGGTTGAATTGCTGAAGCACGCCAGAAAAGCAATCGCAAAAAATCGGATCACTTGCGTTCCTCCTGATGATCAAACTCAAAGACCGTATTTGTCTTCAAATTGCCTCGTCCAGTCTTCGTGTTTCCCCGTCGCCTTGATGGCCGCGAGCACCTCCTGAATTGTGATCATCGCGAGTCGGCGCTGGTGATGCTGGGGGACGATCGCGAAAAGCCGCGGCCAATGGCCATCCTGACCATTATTGCGGGAGAAAAGTGTGTTGCGCTCGTCCGCCAACAACACGTATGAGCCGCCCTGCTCGATGGCGAACAACGCTTCGCGGAAGAACTGGTAGTCCTTGTCCATCAAGCAATTGGAGGCCGACGCGATCGAAGGGGTGATGAAGCCGTGCTTCTGCATCTGATCCCAGTAAGCACGATTTTTTTCGCGTTGCAGATAACAGGCGTTGAAGTTCTGGCTTGGATTGAGCCTCTTACAATTTGCGGGGCCCACAGAGCATCCACCGAAATCCAATTCGACCAGCTTGGATTCAATGAAAATGCCGCCGCGCCCCGACCCGTTGTGAATCCACAGATCAAACGAGGTCGGCTGCCGCTGCTGTTCGTTAAAAACGCTTCTGTCCTCATGCTCGAATTTTCCGACTGTCGGCGGGCCGGGCCAAGAAAATCCATGCCGGGTCAAAACGGCCTCGAACGGCGAATAATCGTTGCGGACGATCAGGGGCCCGACCAGGTTGAAC
>SBEK01000304.1 GCA_009668925.1 Deltaproteobacteria bacterium | reverse complement strand
ACAAGGATATTTTCAAATACGTCGCTGAGTGTCTGCGGTTGTTTGATTCTTTGTAAAAGCATATCTGATTTTGAGTGAGATAAAACCCAGGGTGTCGCATTGAATTCATCAGCATTGTAATCGGTAAAATCTTCTTTTTTTAGACCATTGAGATGTTCCTGAATGCTCGCTCTGCCTATGTTGGGGAATTCATAATAACGGAAATAATTTTTGTCTGTTTTTGAAAGAACCAAGATACCAGTATAAGTTGATGCCGAACTGAAAACAAGATTGTTGCCGAAACTTACAAAACGTTCAATGGCTTTGTTCTCGATGAGAAATTGTCTTAGGCCAGAGCCGAAATCGGAGTTTATAAATTTATTGGGGCAAATATAGCCGAGTAGACCAGCCTTTTTGAGTAAAAAGAATCCCTTTTCTATGAAGAGCAAATAAAGGTCAAATCGTTTGACTGCGCTTTGGTAGTACTGCATATAATATTCGAGTTGATTATTATAATTTTCTGTCAGACCCTGAATGCGAAGATAAGGCGGGTTCCCAATCACCGCATCAAACCCGCCGGCTTTGAAGATGTCCGGGAATTCGGCTTGCCAGTCGAAGGCGTTGACGCGCTGGATTTCTTCCGTGTCCAACAGGCTCGTTTGTTTGCCGTCATAAAAATCGGGGCCAATGAGCGAATTGCCGCATTTGATGTTGCCGCCCAGATCAGGAAGGGCTCGTTCGTGAAATAGCTTGCGCTGGCGATTCAGCGTCTCATCGGTTTCGTCTTCCAGCACTTTGAGCAGCAGCGAGAGTTTGGTAACTTCCACGGCCTGGCTGTCGATATCGACGCCGTAAATATTGTTCAGCAAAATGCGCTTGCGCTCAGTGGTGGTCAGATGCCAGGCGCCGCCCTGCCCAGCATAGAGGGCCGGTCTTTTCGCTTTGGTGTGTTTCTCGGGGCCATCGGCCACGTACCATTTCAAATGCCAGTCGAGCAGATACTGGTAGGCGCCCAGCAGAAACGACCCCGACCCGCAGGCCGGATCAAGAATCCTCAGGCCCTCCGCTTTTTTCGGAGTTTTTCCCTCGAGAAGTTTCCCCACGGTGTTTTGGACGATGTACTCCACAATGTACGTGGGCGTGTAAAAGACGCCGCCCGCCTTCTTGACTTCGGGCTTGTCTTCCACGACGGCACGGTGATCGCTCGTCAGGCGAATGACCTTCCCCAGGAACTGCTCATAAACCTGCCCCAGAATATCGGCTGGCAGGACGGCGAACTCGTAGGGAGAATCCGGATAATAAAGCGTCTTGAGAATATCCTTGAGCGGCTTGTCGTCGACGACGAGATTGGGCGTCAGTTTATCGGGCAGTTCCGTCTGATCTTTTTCCTGTCGGAAATGGAACAGGCCGGAGTTGTAACGGTCGTCGGCTTTTTCAAAAAGTTCCTGAAGGCGGGCGTAGGTATTCGCGCCATTGCAGATACCGCGCAGTGCGCCGTAATCCTCAATGCCCCGGTCTTCGGCGATGCGCAAAAAGATGATCCGGTCGATGATACGCTGGACGGAATCGTTGAGTTCGCGAACGGAAAGCGTGTTGCGCAGAGCGACGTTCCGGGCGAGTGCCTCGCGCCAGCTTTCAATCTCCGCCAGAAACGCACTGTCCACTTCGGCGGTACCGCGCTTGCCCTTGTTGGATTCGGCGTATTTGTCAAATGAGCCTTTGAGGATGGCGTCTTTGGAAAAGACTCCAGCAATTTCATCCCATTTTTCGGCGTACTGCCTGTATGTGTAATATTTGATGCGGGCCTTGTCGGACTTGTCGGCCTGATCCGGTTTGCTGCGGC
>SBEK01000126.1 GCA_009668925.1 Deltaproteobacteria bacterium | reverse complement strand
GAGCGGCGGCGGCGGAGCCGGACGTGATTTTTAGCACCGGCAGGTGATTCGCGGCTTTGCATGAAGGGCATTTCAGACATCAAAATTCAAGGTGGTTAATATGGCAAAAATACCTGATCAACCTCAAGATATTTTTACTCCCTTAACTGAGGACTATCTCCGGGCCTTTGGCTCCGATCTGGTTTCGCTCATGCTCTACGGCAGCGCCGCCGGCGGTTCTTACGTGAAAGGGAAGTCGGATATCAATGTGCTGGTCGTTTTAACGCCTGACGGGATCAACAATCTGGAAAAAGCACTCAGCCTGGTTAAGAACTGGAGAAAACGCAGTGTGGCTGTGCCGCTCGTGATGACCAAAGCTTTTATCGATTCGTCTCTGGACTCCTATCCGATTGAATTTCTCAATATGAAGAATAATTCCGTCTTGATTTACGGAGAGAATGTGCTTGCGGGACTGACGTTCCAGCCGCAGGATCTGCGCCTGCAAATTGAGCGTGAACTGAAAGCAAAAATTTTGCTGCTCAGAGAAGGTTATCTCGAATCGGAAGGATCCGTTCGTTTCCTTCGGAACCTGATCGGCAAATCGCTCACCGCTTTTATTTCCATATTCAATGCACTCATTTTCTTAAAGACGGGCGTTGTTCATCATAAGAAGAGTGAAACGGTAAAGGAAATGAACAAGATTCTTCAATTGAATGAGGAGGTGTTTCTTTCTTGTTTCAAGATTAAAGAGGGAACAGACAAGCTTTCATCGGCGGAAGTGGTTTCACTTTTTAAAGAATATGTAGGCGAAGTGGAAAAAATTTGTCAATCAGTGGATTGTCTATAATTAAAACATCGAGGAGGAAATATGTCATCAGGAAAGAAAATCATCATTGTAGTAGCAGTTATTGCTGTGCTGGCTATTGCTTTGTATTCGCTGTTTGCCGGCAACTACAACAAATTTGTGCAAATGGACGTCGGGATCAAAGCGGCCTGGTCCCAGGTGGAAAATCAGTTGCAGCGCCGTTTTGATCTGATTCCCAACCTCATGGAAACGGTGAAGGGTTATGCCAAGCAGGAAAAAGACGTTCTGGTGGAAGTAACCAACGCCCGCTCCAAAGTGGGAGGAGCCGCTACGGTTCCCGATAAGATTGCGGCCAATAATGAGCTGACGAGCGCTTTAAGCCGTCTGATGGTCGTTGTAGAGCGGTATCCGGATCTGAAATCGAATCAGAACTTCATGAAACTTCAGGATGAGCTGGCCGGAACGGAAAACAGAATTGCGGTGGAAAGAATGAGATACAATGATGCCGTGAAGATTTATAATCAAGCGATTCGAACTTTCCCGGCAAATTTCGTGGCTGGAATATTCGGATTTAAGGAAGCTGCCTTTTTCGAGGCACCCAAGGAAGCCAAGACGGCTCCCAAAGTGAAATTCTAGGATTCTCAGAACAGCATCGCTCACCGTAAAGCAAACTCCCATGCTCCTTTCGGGCATGGGAGTTTTTTGGTGAAACTCCATTTGTTCATCACCTGTCTAACTTACCCATGATCTTCTTCTGAATCGATAGATCTTCCTGCCCGCCAGTCCGGCGCCTAAGATGATAAAGAATGAGGCAATGACGGCCGCCGCCAGATTCACCTCCAGCGCCAGCAGACTGAAGCCGATCAGGGGCAGGAGCAATAGACGCACAGTGTATTTGAGCCACGGATGAGAGGTTATCGTTTCAGCAATGGGGGGGGATACCCGGTAGTAGGTTTTAACGAACAGGCGGCCGACGGCATGGGTCATCAGATACCTGTCGCGGAATTTCTTGAGAACGCCGACATAGGGATTCATGGCCGATCCGAAGGCCGCCGTGGCGATGAAGCATCCGCTGTTTCCACCATCACCAAAAGAGGGTCCGATAGTGGAGGCGATTCCGGGACCGCCCGGGTCCAGTATAACCGACCTCCCTCCCACTACCTCCGTACTGAAGTCGGCGAGACCATTGTCAAGAATCGTCAGAATACCTCGGCCGCCGACGACTGTGAATGTCGCGTTGGAACTGAGCAGAGCGCCCGTGCTGTCATGGATGCCGGCCGCATCGATTTTCAGCCATCCCCTGGATGGTGAAAACTTGTTCCAGATCGCGCCCGCCGGCAGATCCGTCGGGGTGTAAATGGTTATGGCGAGAGTTGCTCCGGCCGTTACGCCGCTTAGCCGGAAAGAAACAACACCGTAAGGGAAATTGATGCCGGGGGGAATAGGCGCTCCGCCAAAGGCACCGTCAGAGGTCGTTGTTGTTGAGAGACTTTCGATGATGGTGCCGGCCGGCGTCACAATTCCCAGAACATCCTGACTTGCGCCGCCGTTCGTCTTGACGATCATCATGCCCGGCAGCGTCGTATCCGTTCCGGCGCCGGCATTGACGAGAGGCACGCTGTTGGGACCGGAAACAAGCTGGGGAGATATATTTCCGGCGGCAGCCAGTTGCGCCGGCGTGAGTGTTGCAAGATTCGTAACCGGGGCGCCATTAATCTTTACGGCCTGCGCGTCCGGCACCGTACCGGTTGCCGCATCCATGGCGACGGCCTGGGTCGTGAATGAGGTTGATGTGGAATAAGGCGAGGTTTGCGCAAGGCTATTTACTGTCGAGGCTCTCCATACATAGGTTCTGACGGCGGAAAGTATCCCCGGAGGAACCGTCAGAGATGTCAAATGAGTGGCATCGGACATATCGGAAAAAACGATGCTGGATGCGGCAAAGGAGGCGTCAGTAGCGATTTGCCAGTTTGTGGACTGATGCGTACCGCCATTAACATCGGGAAAGGCAACCGATATCTGGAGCACGGGAGTTAAAGCCACTGTGCTTCCATTGGCCGGTGCAGTGTTCGTCGGTGCGGCAAGATTCAAGGTAATGGTTACTGACGCGCTAAGCGACGTGGATACGTTGCCCGCGGCGTCCTTGGCCCAGGCATAGAGTGTTTTCGTCCCCGGTGTTGCAAAGATATAATTGACGGGCGGGGTAGCCGTCCAGCCGGCTGCGCCGGCAAGTGGCGCGGTGGCCGTTTCTGTTACGATGTAACCGGTCACGCCAACGGTGTCGGTCGCCGTGAAGGTGGTGATGGGAACCGTGAGACTTGCCGATGTCGCCGGAATGACGAACGCCGTTACTGTGGGGGGCGTCGTATCGGCGAGCGTAATGACGACGGATGCACTGAGCGATGTTGATACATTCCCCGCGGCATCTTTCGCCCAGGCAAAAAGGGTCTTCGATCCGGCAGTGGTAAAGGTGTAATTGACGGGCGGGGTAGCCGTCCAGCCGGGGGCGCCGGGAAGTGGCGCGGTGGCCGTTTCTGTCACGATGTAACCGGTCACGCCGACCGTGTCGGTCGCCGTGAAGGTGGTGATGGGAACAATGAGTGACGCAGAGGTTGCCGGAATGACGAATGCCGTTACCGTGGGGGGTGTCGTATCGGTGAGCGTAATGACGACGGACGCACTAAGTGATGTGGATACGTTGCCCGCGGCGTCCTTGGCCCAGGCGAAAAGGGTCTTCGATCCGGCCGTGGCAAAGGTGTAATTGGCGGGCGGTGTAGCCGTCCAGCCGGCGGCGCCGGGGAGCGGCGCGGTGGCTGTCTCGGTCACGAGGTAACCTGTAACGCCCACCGTATCGGTCGCTGTGAAGGTCGTGATGGGAACCGTGAGACTTGCCGATGTCGCCGGAATGACGAACGCCGTTACGGTGGGAGGTGTCGTATCGCCGGCGGGGAAGCTTGTCGGATCACCCGGAAAAGTCCGGGCGTTGATTTCCACAATATTCGTGAACCCGTCGCCGTCGGAATCCATTGCTTCAATGGCGGCAAAACTATTACCGTTTGCCGAAAAATCATTAGCGTAGCTGTTAAGATTGCCGCCATTATTGCCGCCTCCGGCGGGATGACAGAGCGCACAGGTATTGAGGGCGGTGGCAGATGTGCCGTAGAGCGCATTGAATTGTCCGAGAAAAGGAGTCGAGGCCAGGGCCACACTCACCACTGAGATGATTAGCGCTATGCTAAATAGAGTTTTCCAATTCATGTTTCTCATACTTTCTCCTTTCTCTTTTCCGTTCAGCGTCGTCATGAACGCTGCATTACGACTTCTTCACATTTTTTATGCTCGAATCACCAAGCAGCGGACAGATGTCCAGGCAGGATACTTTCTCCCTCGCTACCAGAATTTCATTCGCGACTATCTTAATTATGTTCACATACTGCAGTATGACAATAACAGTTTAAGGGGGGCAAAAAGGGAGGATAAAACAACCCATTGGGGAAATCTGCCCTGATAAAACGGCGGATTTCGGTAGTGCAAATATTTCGTGGTAGCCGGAATTGCTGAGTTGAGGAAAAACTATCGAGATATAATCCGGCCGGGCTGTGGCGAAAAAAAGCAAGAGGCCAAGAAGACTAGTATCGCGTCAATCCTGTACTGTCATTTCGGCCGAAGGGAGAAATCCCTGTCCCGAATGCAATGAGAGATCTTTGGATTTCTCAGTCGTGAAGACTCCTTCGAAATGACAGAGGCAGTGTGACTTAACACTAGCTCTCTCAGCCCTCTGTTTTTAAAAACGGGCGGCGGGTTATTTCGGCCCAACGATAGCAACGGGTCCCAACGGCTCAGGGGAAACAATCGTCAGAACAAGCCTGTTCGATTTCGCGTCAATGATCTTGATTCCGCGGCCGGCGTCAGCCACAAAAATCTTGCCTTGAGCGGCTGCCACTCCCGCCTTCAGGTGACAAGCGTAATCGTGATAACCTGTATCGATTTCCGTCAGCAGTGTATCCGACTGAGGATCAATAACGCTCACCGTACTCACACCGTTTGCCGCAAAAACCTTTCCTTCGTAGACCGCGAAGGATTGAACGTAAATTTCCCTCCCGGAAAGGTTGATGCTCTTGGTGATCCTGTCGGTTTGGGTATCGAGAACGCCTATGCTGCGGATGCCTCCCAAATAGATTTTTCCCTCAGAAACTTTTTTGATGGCGAGAGGGCCGTATGCGCTGATGGTAGCGAATTCAATGGTCTTGACGGGATTGCCCGTCTTCAGATCGAGCACCTGAATGATCCCCGGTCTGGCCAGACCGCCTGGGAAGGGAAGGTAGATTTTGTTATTGGCGATTTCCATGGAAAGGGGATTGTTGAGCGGCGTTTGTCCGGGCGCCTTAAAAGGGATGGTCCGAACGATCTTCATGCTTTGCGGATCGACTTCCTGGATCGTATTGCCGTAGCGGTTTACAAGGTAAATCTTTCCCTCGTATTCGAGAAGCCCGGATGGGGTCATGTCCGTCTTGATCGTGTCCGCAATTGTATCGGTCCGTGTGTCGATGATTTTGAGCGAGTTAATTCCCGACCTCGAAATTTCCGCGCCCGGAACCGTCATGAAAATGTAATTCCCCACGGAGATGACGTCGTTGGGATTCGGCGGCAAGACCTGGGCCAAGGGGCTCGGCGTGAAGATGTCAATGGATTTGACCAGTTGGTGATTGGCAAGATTAAAGATGAGCAGCTTCGATCCGTCTTGAGTCGAGATGTAAGCTTTTCCGGTTTGAGCCTGACCAGGCGCGGCGGCCAAAAAAACGCCGGCCGCAATTAACATGATCAAAACATTCTTCATGAAATGAGTGTTGCACTTCTCCATATTACCCTCCACTGCTCAAGGATGTCGGATGAACATCCGGCGTTTTGGTTTTCACAAAAAAGTGAACGTCGGGCCAGGCGATCACATACAACACGATGGATTGAATGAATCTACAACATAGCTTAGGGAGAAAAGATTATTTGTCAAGAGGAGCATCTCGGGGCTTACCCAGCAGTTCCATAGCCGATCGAGGAGACGCAAGCCAACCGGAAGTAAATTTGTCAATCTTCAAACTAATCCTTAAAAAAAATTTGACAGGTGCTTGACAATTTCGGATGAACTCCTACGTTAATTCCATAAATCGTGTTTTTTGTTTGTATTTGCAGTTAATTGGACCCGTTGGCACGGCCAACCGTTTCCGTTGTTCAGAGAAACCATTGTCGTCTGCACTGTACCAACCGCAAGCCCGAAAAGTCACGGTTTTAGACTTCGGATCTTGCATGGCTTAGAAGCCGGATGAATCGGGTTGTTGCGTGCGTCGTCTCAAGAGGGGGTTGCAATGCAAAGAAAATGTCTGGTGTTTGTCGTCTTTTCCATTGTGCTCCTGATTAGCTTCCTGGCCATTCCCAGGCACGCGATCAGCGCAGAAAAAGGCGGTCGAGTGGAAACGTGCAAGGCTTGCCATTCGAGTCATTATAGCAGTTATATCAATTCTCCCCACGCGAAAAAAGCGATCCGCAAAAGTCCTGCCAACGCCGAGGGCTGTGAATCCTGCCATGGAGACGGCAAGTCCCATATTGAGAAAGGCGGCGGCGGGGGTGTCGATATTTTGATTTTCCGTGACAAAAAAATTGACGGTACCACAAAAACGGCCAGATGCCTGGAGTGCCATGCCGCTTCGCGCACTCTCGCGCAGTGGGATATGGGCGCCCATAAGTCAGCCGGCGTTTCGTGTGACAACTGCCACACGGTGCATTCCGGAAAGAGGATGAACCTCAAGACCGCTCAGCCGGATTTATGCCTATCCTGTCATCGTGATCTGCGCATGCAAATCAATAAGCAGTCGCACCACCCGGTACGCGAAGGTAAAGTGAAATGTACCGACTGTCATGACCAGCACGGCGGTCTCGAGAAAAAAATGATCAAGGCCGGATCGATCAACGACTTATGTTACACCTGCCACGCCGAAAAGCGCGGTCCCTATTTCTGGGAACATCCCCCTGTCGAAGAAAATTGTCAAACCTGTCATACCGCCCACGGAAGCAATCACGGGAAACTCCTGACCCATCGCGTTCCGCAGCTTTGCCAGAGCTGCCATGATGCCACGCGCCACCCGGGAACCATCTATACGAACTTCAATAATTTTGGAACTGCGGCGCAATCCAACCGGCTGTTTGCCCGTTCCTGTTTGAATTGTCATTCGGAAGTTCATGGAAGCACAGGCCCCTCCACAAGAGGGAAAACGCTGGTTAGATAGGAGGTGAACCCATGAAAGGAATCAAAACAGTCACAATCGTCATCGCAATCTTGGCACTTTGGGGAGCCGCTTATGGCGAGGAAAATAAGCTGTCGGGTGACATCACGGTGACGGGCGCCCTCCGGGAAGGGAAAGACACAAGCGCCAAATTCAATGAATACCGGGATATTCGGGATGGCGTGTACGGGAGTATTAATCTGAAATATGACACGCCGAAACAATTTATTCTGTTTGAGTCGAAAGATATCGCCTATGACACGCAGAGCTATTTGCTGGAAGCCGGCTGGTGGGACATTTTTAAAATGAAGTTCTACTACGATGAAATTCCCCATAACTTCACCTACGATGCGCGAAGCCTGTATACAGGCGTCGGCACAACAAATCTCGGCTACGCCGGTCCGACGCCGGCGGCCAATCCACTATCCTGGAATACGTTCGACTATACCATCAAGCGGAAGAATCTGGGCGGTGCTTTAAAATTCGATTTGCTCAATCCTTTTTACGTGGATGTTAATGTTGATCAGCAGAGAAAATCAGGGGTCTATCCCCTGGGAGCCGCTGGAACATCTCCCGTAGGGATTGCCATTGAACTGCCGACCTATGTTGATTACAAAACGGACAATCTGAAATTGGACTTTGGATACTCAACCAAGCCCTTGTTCCTGTCCTTCAACTATCTTTACAGTCGTTTTGAAAATGGCGACGGGGTACAGAACTTCCGCAACCCGGCGACTGCCAATACGGCGGCCGCAGTGGATACCTTGTTCCTGCCGCCGGAGAATGATTATCAGAAAATCGGCTTCAAGGGAGGGGTGGCGCTGCCTTTTCACAGCAAATTCAGTGCCGATCTCTCGTTGGCCCGGGCGCGCTCTCACGCGAAACTGGCGAACGTCTATGTGTCCGATGTAACGGCTGCCGCCTCCAATATCGGCATCCAGGGATTGATGGGTATTACGTTGAGCAGCCCGCATTTCAACGGCAACGTCGGCACGGACCAGCTGAACCTGGCCTTGACGTCGAATCCGGTATCGTTTCTCAACGCAAAAGTCTTTTACAAGTATTACAGCAAAGACAACAATTCTGATGTCATTGTAACAAACGACGGGGGAATTCTCGCCAACCATCTCTTTGACTACCGTAAAGACATCTATGGCGTTGAAGTCGGCGCTAAGCTGCCCGCTCATTTTCGCGTTGACGCCGCTTATCGGTTCATCAAGACGGAGAGAGCCCGGGAGGACATTCCGAAAAATCGGGACAATCTCTTCGATCTCGGCGTAAAATGGAGCGGTCTTAAATTTATGACTGCCAAAGTTGGCTATGAATACATGGATCGGGCGGCTGATTTCAACATTCCCGTCCCCCTTGTTCCCGTGAGCTTCGAGCCTTGGGTCCGCCGCTTTGATGCCGCTGCCCAAACGAAGAATACTTATAAGGCGTCCATCGAATTCTTTCCCCTGGATACATTGAGCCTGAACTTCGGATACAGATATAAGCACACCGATTACAGGGATACGATTCTCGGCCTTAACGATGTAAAGACCCATGAAGTGAATGCCGATGCGGATTGGCAAATCCACAAACGCGTGCGGCTGTTCGGTTATTTTGATTTCGAGCAGCGTACCCTGAACCAGTTCCAGCGCCAGGCAACCACATATACGGACCCGGCTACCGCTCCGACGGCGGCGAATTTCAATTGGACCTCCGATGCGAAGGAAAATTCGTATGGCTATGGTGTGGGAGCGGACATTTCCATTATCACGGACAAATTGACCCTGAGCCTGCTTCACAATTCCATCAAGTCGGACGGGACGATCGATTACACGTATTTGCTGGGTGCGGTTCCTCTGCCTGCCGGGCGGACTCAGGATAACATCGATCTTAATGCCTGGGACAATTATCAGCTGAACAACTTCGTCGCCAAAGCAACCTACCAGGTAACGAAAATGGTGGCCGTGTCGGCAACCTATGCCTACGAGTCGTTTTCGTATGAAGATTCCCAGTACAGAAACTATCTTTATATTCCTGGAGCAACGGGTTATCTGACAGGAGCTTATGCAGATCCCTCTTATCATGTGCATGTCGTATTTCTCAGTCTCAATGTGAAATTCTGACGGGAAAGCCCGGTTGTTCATGCCGACAATCGGGCTTTCCCTTTTTTGTTGAGACACTGCGGTTATCCAGTGATGGGCCGTCGTCCACAACCATCATGTGGTTTGTTAACGAAAAACCGCCGCGGCCGCTGCAGGCGTTATACCGCGCGCTTTACGCCGTCCATTTCTCCGGCGTGGTTCACCGGAATTTCATGAAGAATAACATTTCGTACCTTTTTGAATTCAGGTTTATCGATATAGGCGCCGCCATATATCCCAGCCATTCTTCTTGACCGGAGATGCCTTTCCCTGGAGTAAAGGCGTTTCCGCGAATTTTATAAAATCCCTCCTTTATCAAATTTGATCGTCCGGATGATGAGCGGAAGTTCCTTCATGTTGCATCTGTTCAGGAAAGAAGGATGATTGAACAAACGATATGAGCAACCATGATGATCAGGTGCAGCCGATATGGACTTTGTGAAGGTAAAATATTTATGTTATGGTATGAAACATGACAAACGACCAATTCAGAAATATTACACTCCAGCAGTTGGAGGCGCTCATTGCTCTGGTGGAGGAGCGCAGTTTCAGCCGGGCGGCCAAACGCATGCTGTTGACGCAGCCTGCACTCACGAAAAATATCCGCAACATCGAAGTTTGCCTTGGCGTGAAAGTGGTCAACCGCAGCAATGCGGGTGTTTCTTTGACACCGGAGGGGAAAATCCTTTACGATGTAGCACTGCGAATGGCCAAGTTGAGGAAGGAAGCGGGTGAAAAAATTCAGACGTTGCATGAGCACGCGGGAGGCGATATCTATATCGGCGCGAGTACTATTCCCGCAACCTACATTCTCCCCCGCGTCGTAAGTTCCTTTAGAAAGAAGCACACCGAAACCCGGATCTTCATCAAAACTGAGGACAGCGAAGAAGTATTGAATATGGTGCTGGATCGCGAAGTCGAGATCGGCTGTATCGGTAAAGAGCCTCTGAATAGGAAACTTACGGCGGAACCCCTCTGGAGTGATCGGCTGATTCTGGTGGTTCCCAGACTTCATCCCTGGGTCGAAAGAGGCTTAATAGACCTTTCCGATCTGATGAATGAGCCTTTTGTTCTCCGGGAAAAAGGGTCGGCGACGCGGGATGTTTTCGAAATGTATCTCAAAGAGAAAAAATCAGTGGGCATTTCGCAATTCAACATTTGCGCGGAATTCGGCAGCTCCGAAGCGATCAAGGAAGCGATTATGGCCGGGCTTGGCGTGTCCGTCCTTTCCGTTCATGCCGTGAGAAGAGAATTGGCTTCGAAAATGCTTTTTGAGATTCCGATCGTTGCCTGCCGGATTGAACGCAGATTTTATTTAATCTACCTCAGGCATTTTGAGTTTCGGCAGCACCACAGAACATTTGTCAATTTCTTGAAAGACTGTGAGGCAGTTCCAACTGACGTCAAAAAGTGATTTGGCGGGCATCGAAGCGAATAGGCCGCTGAGACTTCTTCTGCAGAGCGGTCAAGCGTTTCCCTGAAGATGACCGCAGGGAGAAACTTGGCGAAGCATCAACAGAAAACCCGTCCACAACAGCCTGACTTGCCCAAATTATTGTTTGCAGGTAAGGACGGCATGATCCAGTCTCTTAATACTCCCGTCGCTTAAGTACTGATAGGTCGCCAGATAACTTGCTGACATGTCACCCTGAGGCGGAACAATGATGGCAAATGTTGCCGTCGGATCAGCGCTGTCAATCCATGTTCCCGTGTTGATATAGGCTGCTTTATTGAGGGGGAAGGGCATGAGAATGGCTTTGTGGGTATGTCCGAAGACGACGATTCTCTTCGGCGACGCGGGAGCTAAAATATACTGCCGCAGTGCCTGAGCATCTAATACAATATTGAGCGCTCCGGCGGCAACTGATTCCGCCGTTGAGATATGGCTCGGTACAAGATTTCGAGTCTGCCTTGCGGGCCACGTCTCTTCAATATTCTTATACAGGTTGACATCGAGGACCCCGCGGCCAATATTGTACGGAACCAAGTCATTAATCGCATACAGGTCTTTATATCCGCCTATCCCCGTCTTGATAATTTTATCACTTCGCGGCACGACAACAGGTTTTTGCGACAGGATCACTTCCCAGGCGCCCAGGTACAGCCAATACTTAAAATCGCTTCCTTCGGGTTTTTCAGATGTGATCGGCATTCGTGGCGCCAGGCGTGATGCCCGCTGCAAGTCAGATGTTGCTGCAATTTTCGAAACAAAAAAACCCGGCGGTAAAAGGGGTGTCGCGGTTATGGTTTGGTTCGAAAAGGGATCCGGTGCGTTATAAAAGTCGTATCGATGCCCGTGTTCGATGATGATTTCCTGTCTGTCGGGTGGGGTATATCTTCCCAGTCCCTCCGCGTCGCGAACCTGCGCAATGCCCGGGAAAATTCTGTCGATGTCCCCGGGCGTCACTAGCATATCGTGATTCCCGGGAACGTAGGTTACTTTGATTAACCCGTCCTGTATAATATTGTTCAGAGCATTGATGATGTCCTGATTGGATGTTGCAATGGAAGTCACAAATTCCGATTGCGACTTTCCGTTCAAGGGGTCGACGTCCATGGGAGCTACCCATTCATCAAACAAATCTCCCGCAATGACTAATTCTTTTATATTAGGGGACAACCTTACTTTCTTGAGAAAGCCTTCAAGTAATAGACGATTCGTGTTGAGCCAGCCATAGCCTTTGTTGAAGCTGCGATCATCTCCCAGATGCAGGTCGCTGATGCACAGGATGACCGCCCGGCTTTCTGTTAAACCCGTCAATGGCGTGTGATCCAAGGTGAAAGAATGACAGGTGGCGAAAAATCCTGTGAAATCCGAGGCTAATGTCAGACCGCTGGCGGACGCGACGCCCTTTCTTACAATCAGTTTATACGCTTCGCCTTCTTTTAATTTTGTCCCGTCTGCCTTGATCAGCAATACTCGATTCTGCGAGATTTCGGTTCTGAAGGGGACGTTTTCCAGATCATCTGAGGCTTTCACCCTGAAAAGTTCTATATGGCCTTCGACGGTAGCGACGTTTAAGGGGCTGCTGAATTCCAGTTGTATGGTATCGACTGTTTCGACGACGGCGGGATTGTCCGCGGTATCTGACGTGGCGATGTTCACTTTGACGGTCATGCTGTGTGTTGAGGTATCCGTGCCGGAAGAAGAGCAGCCCCAGCAATAAAGAAGATTGACCAAAACAAAGAGTAAGATGGTTGTCCGCAGGTATTTCTTCATGGACTTCTTCCTTTTGAGCACTAAAATGTGGGGAGCGATCTTTCTAATGGCGACAAGATATTCTTTTTCATACTGAGTATAGAAAAGTGCTATCTTGTCCGTCAACAAGGATCTGGAGAAAAATAGGCTTGTTCAGTAAAGAAATTGCGGCCTGCCCGTTTGAGATGTTCAAATCTGTGTTCGGGAAATGCGCCACAAGGCTGAGACACTTCCACGGGTCCCTCCGGCCTTGTCTAAACCGGTTTTATATGCATTGTGTTCATCCCTTGGGAAACGAGTTTTGAGATTACCTCTAAAATGGCGGCTCGATGGGAAGTGTCGGGTAGACATAGGGGAAAAATTCCCTGATTTAAATAATTAATTGATTTTATGGTTTTTTTAATGGTGCCGGAGCTCGGAATCGAACCGAGATGCCCTTGCGAGCGGGGGATTTTGAGTCCCC
>SBEK01000003.1 GCA_009668925.1 Deltaproteobacteria bacterium | reverse complement strand
AAAAGAATAGACCTTAAACCACAACATCAAAGAAGGTTGCGTTGGAGTCCGGAAAGAAAGTCACGGCTTATTGAATCATTTCTAATTAATGTACCTATACCGCCAATCTATTTAGCTGAGATTGGATATGGTAAATATTCTGTTATTGACGGCAAACAGAGGTTGTTTGCTATTAGTGACTATTTTACTGAAAAGTTTTCTTTGGTTGGATTACAGGTATTCGCAGAATTAAATGGAATGATATTCGGCGAATTGCCGAGCGAGCTTCAAAGCATTCTAACAGTGCGCCCCAGCCTGAGATGCATTATATTATTAAAGCAATCCAATCCCGATATAAAATTTGAAGTCTTTGAACGGCTTAACACAGGAGGGGTCACACTTAATCCCCAGGAAATTAGAAATAATGCTTATAGAGGAAAGCTTAATAATTTGATACACGAACTCTCCAGCCTTCCACTATTTAGAAAGTTATTGAGAATTAATAATCCAGAAAGTTCTTATCTCTATCAACAAATGCGAGATTGTGAGCTTGTCTTAAGATTTCTTGCGATACACTATGTACCCAACACTCCACCTTCAAGAGCGCTCCTCAATTCTTTTATGGGAAGCCACCAAGATCCCAAAGAAACGTATCTCAAAGAACTCCGCTCTCTATTTGAAGAAACACTAAAGGCTGTTGAAGCTGCCTTTGACGATTATGCTTTTATAAGATGGAATGAAAAAACGTCCAAATGGTCACAGCGTTTTGTGGCGGCAGTCTACGATGCGCAAATGTTATCGTGTGTGGGAAAAGATCCTAAGATTCTCAAAAAAAATCGGTCGCATATTATAAAAGCAAATGAAAAACTATTTAAAGATGATCCAGATTTTATGGAATCAGTGGTTAGTTCAACCTTATCACCAGCCAGATATAGCTATAGGGTAGATAAGATCAAGGCGCTAATTGAGAAGTATTCATAAGTATGAGAAATACGCGTGTTAATGAAAAAGATAGGTTAAATGGTGTGCGAGAACTGCTGCTTATACAAAAGCGTCAGGTAAAGAGACGAAAATCTTTAACTTTTTCAGAGCGAGAGAGACGTATAGTATCACCCATTTATTCGGCGGCTGCGATTTTGCCGATCGCGTATTTTGAGATATCCGTTGAGACAATTATTCTGAGGTTTATAGATGAAATAAATATAAATTCATACGCTATTGAGTGGACTAAGTTACCTCAGAAGATTAGAAAGTTACATCTTGAAAATGCAATACTAAAATTGACGAATTTAAAAGAAAATAAAAATATCAGTAGCGAAGATATGAAAGACGCGATTAGGTGCATCATAAATGACGTAACGCAACCAGACATAGTAAATAATTATAAATGTGACATAGAAGAAATCTTGAAATCAAAATCAAATTATAACGAATCTAGGATAAATGATTTATTTAATTCAATAGGCTTAAAAGACATATTTTCGCGAGTCTATAAGCTAAAACTCATAAACCTGTTAAGCAGAGAGCTCATACGAGATAAGCTGAAAGAACTTTGCGATAGAAGAGACATGGCAGCTCACGGTATTGATATCTTGAATGCAAATATTACATTTCAAAGTATGGAAGAAGGGATAGATTTTATTGACAATTTGTCGGAATCGTTAATTTTAATATTAGAAGATTACTTATCCCGCATAAAAAAAGTAAGTAGCATTTGAAGTGCTATTCTATTCTTGACCAACACTGGACCGGTTGTATTTTAACGAGCACAATCGGCTCGCCGTTAGATAAGTAGATATAGCGTCAACCTATTACTAGGCCGTCGCCGCTTCTTGCACGGTTCGAACGCCTCCGTCAGCGCAGACGTTCCTGAATCATTCCCTTGCATCAGACCTGTTAATGGTTTATATTCAGGTCAACATACGGAGGAGTGATTATGAAGCCCAGTGAAGACATCAAACCCATCAGCTATTTTAAGGCGCGTGCTTCGGAAATCATCAAAGACGTGTCGGATAATCAGAAGACCATGATCATTACGCAAAACGGCGAGGCCAAAGTGATCGTGCAGGATATCCGGGTTTTTGAACAGACGCAGGAAAGTCTGGCGCTTTTGAAAATACTGGCCATCAGCTCGCAGCATCAAAAGCAAGGGCGCACGAAACCCCTGAAAAAAGTCTTTGAAGATGTGAAGAAACGCATCCGGGACGGGAAATGAAATACTCTGTTTATTTCATAGCCGATGCCGAAAACGACTTAATGGAGATTTACAAATATATTGCCCGCAATGATTCCGTGGACAAAGCCGATTATGTATTGAATAAACTGGAAGAGACGTGCGCAAGCTTTGAGTCCAATGCCCACCGCGGCCATGTTCCGCCGGAGCTCGGCAGAATCAACGTCCGTGAGTATCTGGAAATCCATTTCCAACCCTATCGGGTTATTTACCAGATATCAGGAAAGAAAGTTTTCATTCATGGCATACTGGACGGGCGCCGCAGCCTTGAGGATTTGCTTCAGCGCCGGCTTTTGAACTGACCGTCCAAGATGGCATCAGGGCGTCGCCGCCTTCTTTCCGAGATCAAACGCTTCGCGCAGGGCTTGTTCGTTGCCGGCGATTTCTCCTTTGGCGTCGGCTGCGGCCATGACGGCTCCGAGCCAGTTCATTTTGGTCATCTCGGCTGTGTTCTTGAAACTCAGCACGATCGGATCGGCGGTGTGTACATTCGGGTCGCCGCAGACCGTGATGAGGCCGATGCGTTTTCCCCGCATTTTGGGGTAGTACATTTTGTGCCAGCGCCATTCGGCGTCGAAGAACACGCACCAGCGGTCCAGGTAGGTTTTCATCTGCCCGGTCATGGACCAGAAGTAAACGGGACAGCTGTGAATGATGGCGTCAGCATCCAGGATCTTGGCCTGGATTTCCTGCATATCATCCTTCACGGCGCAGACACCGTTTTCATTGCATTTTTTGCAGTCCTTGCAGCCCGCGATGCGCTTGTGGTCGAGGACGATTCTTTCCACTGCCGCGCCCGCTTCTTTGGCGCCGGCCAGCGCCTGACCCAGAAGAACATCACTGTTGCCGCCGATGCGCGGACTTCCCAAAATACCCAGTATCTTCATGCCGACCTCCCGCCTTTTGATTTTTGAGTCCTTGCCACGGCAAAGGCTGATCATGAATATCTCTTTCCCGGCGGCTTGTAAAGCAGGAAGTGCCCCTCCGGCCTCTTTGCGGATACCCGGCGGACGGCACGGCCTGCCGGGCCAGGGCGGTGGATGCCGCGGCCCCGTCGGAACGGCCGCAAAAAAGTTAAAGACCGGATCACGTAAATATGTTAAAAAATCACACCGCGTGCCCGGGAGGGCTTATGAAATCACCAGACGGCGCCGCCATTGTGGAAAAAATAAACAGCGGCATCCGCGTGTCCGGCCGGCTGTCGCATCCACCGCTTTGTGCTGCCTCCCACCCGGCGGCGATAAGCATCTTTTCTCCATAGCTTCCTGAGAGGCGGTTGATCGGATGATCCGTATATTTTGCGCAGTGTGGACCACGATTCCGGGAGCACCAATATGACCATGGCTTATCATTTATTCAAATACGGCGCCGCTCCGGCCCCGGAGGGAGCGGGCGGGGATTGTTTCACGATCATCGCGCACCGCGGCGCGTCGGCGTATTATCCGGAAAATACACTGGCTTCTTTTGAAGGCGCGGCGGCCCTCGGCGCGGACATGGCGGAACTGGACGTGCAGCTGACCTCCGACGGCGAGGTCGTCGTTTTTCACGATGAAAAGATATCGCGCTGCACGAACGGCCGGGGCCGCATCGCGGACCATACGCTGGCCGCGCTCAAAAAACTGGACGCCGGCGGCTGGTTTGATAAAAAATTTCAGGGGGAAAGGATTCCGACGCTTCTCGAGGTCCTCCAGCTTTGCCGGGGGAGGATCGCCGTCAACATCGAAGTGAAGACGGAGGCGGTGGGGGATAACGTGTCCGGAGGGATTGAAGAAAAATGCCTACGGATTGTCGATCAGGCCGGAATGCGGGGGCATGTCGTTTTTTCGAGCTTCAACCCCTTGGCCATTGTGCATCTCAAGGCAATCGACAGGGAAACGCCCGTTGCCGTTTTGTATGAGAGGAAGCACTATGGCCGACGATTGCCGTCCGCAATCGTCGCGTCGCTGCACGTGGACGCTTTCAACTGTTCGGGGCGCGAGCTTAGCAAAGTGTGGCTCGCCGACCTTAAGCAGCATGCGATCCCGGTCAACGTCTATACCGTCAATGAAGAAAAGGCCATGGCGCGGTGGCTCACGCTGGGCGTCGACGGTATTTTTACGAATCATCCGGATGTTTTGAAACGCGTGCTGGAGGATTTCCGGTGGACACAAAAAAGCAAAGCCCGCTGACGCCCAACGTCTCCAATGCGATGATCCGCAGCATCATGGTCGCCATGGACATCATGTTTCGGGCGACCGGAACGGATGTCCGCCTGCACGGACTGGAAAATGTGCCGGATCAACCGGTCCTGTATGTGGCGAACCACTTTACGCGCATCGAAACCTTCATCATGCCGTATATCATCCGGAAGCATTTCAAAAAATTTCCCATTTCGCTTGCGGATGCGTCCTTCTTTACGGGAAGGGTAGGTGAATTCATGAACCGGGCGGGCGGCATCTCCACGGCCGATCCCAACCGGGATGCCATTTTAATCAGGGCTCTGCTCACCGACAGCCATCCGGTCATCATTTTTCCGGAAGGTCAGATGATCAAGGACAAGAAGATCATCGAGAAGGGCAAGTATCTGATTAACACCGCCACGGGCCGCCGTCCGCCGCATACGGGCGCGGCGCGCATTGCGCTTCGGTCGCAGTTCATCCGTGAAGAGCTGCGCCTCCTGCAGGCGCAAAACGAGCAGGCCGCCATCGGCCGCGTTGCCGAACATTTTGGATTTGACCCGGCGGACGTGGGGGCGATCCTGGCCAAGGAAACGTTTATCGTTCCGGTCAATATTACGTATTATCCCGTGCGCGCCCGGGACAACGCCATCAGCCGGCTGGTCAACCGCTTTGTCGACAATGTCTCCGAGCGGATCGAGGAGGAGATGGAGGTCGAAGGAGCGATGCTGATGGACGGCGTGGATATCGACATCAGCCTGGGCAGTCCGATTGCCGTCAAGAAGTACCTGGAAGGAGGCGAGGGCATTCGGGAGATGCTGGCGGATACCGGACTATACCTGAATCCCGGAGAACTCAAGTTCGCCCCGCCCTTCATGAAGATTTACGTGCAGATGATGTATGAATACATGCATGCGATCTATGAGATGACGACGGTCAACCACGATCATCTGGCGTCCTACATCATCACGAAATACCTGAAGACCAGCTTTTCGGAAAGCGATCTCAAAAACCGTATTTATCTGGCGATTGATCACCTCCTGCATGCGGGCATTTCGCGGTATCACCAGACGCTGGCCGCCGACCAGATCAACCTGCTCACCGACGACCTTCATGAAAAATATGAGAATTTCATGAACGACGTCATCGCCGAAAACCTCGTGTCGCGGCAGGACGGCATGATCATCAAAAACCAGGAACGGTTTCATAAAACCTATGCGTTTCAAACCATCCGCCGCGACAACATCATCGAAGTCCTGACGAATGAAATTGAACCCCTGAAACGCGTGACGCAGGGCGTTGATCATCTGATGCGCCAGCCTTCGGCATTCATCAGACAGAAGATCAGAAACCGCTTTCTGATGCAGGACCGGCAGATGTTCAACGAGGATTATTCACAGCACTACATGGCCGGTGTGACGAAGCCCCGGGGGATCGGCGAGCCTTTCTTCAAACGTCTTCTTCTGCGCAATCGGGGCGTGATCCTGGTGCACGGCTACATGGCCGCGCCCGAGGAGATCGAACCGCTGGCGGATTTTCTGTATGAAAACGGCTACAGCGTCTACGGTGCGCGCCTCCGGGGACACGGCACGGCGCCGGAGGATCTTGCGCTGTGGGACTGGCATGCCTGGTATGCCTCCGTCAACCGGGCCTACATCATCATGAAGAATACCGTGAAGGCTTTCGCCGTCGTCGGCTTTTCCACCGGCGCGGGACTCGCGCTTTTGCAGGCGGCCAACAAGCCCGGGCGGATCGAGGGTGTGATATCGATCAACGGCCCGGCGCGGCTCCAGGATTCCCAGGCCAAGTATTCCCGGTTGGTCGTTTTGTGGAACGGATTCCTGTCGGCTCTCGGCGTCACGCGGGGCAAAAAAGAATTTGTGGCCAATGCTCCGGAAAACCCGGAAATCAATTACAACCGCAACCCCGTCCGCGGCGTCTACGAACTGGAGCGGCTGATGAAATACGTCAAGACGAGGCTTCCCGACGTCACCTGCCCGGTCCTCGTGATCCAGGGGTCGGATGATCCGGTCGTGAATCCGGAAAGCGGCATGGATATCTACATGCCGCTTCGTTCGGCCGATAAAAAGCTCATTCATATTTCCGCCGATCATCACGGCATTCTGCGCGGCAGTGAATCCGACGAAGTTAAAGAAAAAGTTCTGCTGTTCTTAAAGAGAATTTTCCGGTAGTCCTCGCCTGGAGAAGTGCGTCAAAGGAGCAGCGCGTGACCATGGAAGAAAATACGGCCTTGAAGGAAAAAGCGGCATCGGCACCCAGGAGCCCCGGCGTGTATATCATGCACGATGCCGCCGGCAAAGTGATCTATGTGGGCAAGGCCAACGATTTGAAGAGCCGCATCGGCTCCTATTTCACGGGCAAGGACACGCGGCCGATGGCGCCCTTTTTGATGGCGCGGGTGCGCGATATCGAATTCATCACCACCGCCACCCAAAAAGAAGCCCTGATCCTGGAAAACAATCTCATCAAGAAGCATCGCCCGCGCTACAATGTCATTTTGCGCGATGACAAGACCTACTATCATCTTTCGCTCGATCCCACGGAGCCTTATCCGCGCTTGCAGCTTGTCCGCAAGCGGCTCAACGCTGCGGCGCTCTATTTCGGCCCTTATCCGTCGGGGCTCGCGGCCAAGGAAACGCTCCGGTTCGTCCAGCAGGTCTTTCCGCTTCGGACCTGCCGTAATCGGGATTTTCAACTGAGGCCGCGGCCCTGTCTGGAGTATCAGATCGGACGCTGCCTGGCCCCCTGCAAAAACCTGATTGACGAAGCCGCTTACCGGAAGCTTGCCGAAAGCGCCGTGGCCTTTCTGCAGGGACGGCGGCGCGAACTGGTCTCCGATTTGAAGAAACAAATGGAAGACGCGGCCCGGGACCTGAATTATGAAGAAGCGGCGCGCCTGCGCGACCGCATCGGCGCGCTCGAACACGCGCTGGAGCGGCAAAACGTGGATTGGGGCGGCAGCGAGGACCAGGATGTCCTGGGTATTTATGCCGATGGGGAGACCTATCAGTTGTGCATCCTGTTTGTGCGCGGCGGGAAACTTCTGGGCAGCAAATCCTTCACACCCGTAAAGACAAAGGCCGATGCGGGAGAAGTGATTTCGTCGCTGCTTTTGCAATACTATGACGGCTCGAATCTGCCGGACGAGCTTGTCCTTCCGGTGCATCTTCCCGACGAAGACGTGATTGCCGAGTGGCTCGCGGATCAAAAAGGGAAAAAAGTGCCGCTTACGGTGCCCAAGCGCGGTGCCAAAAAGGCGCTGGCCGATATGGCGGGCGTAAACGCGCGCGAGCTTTTCCTGGTGGGTCGAAAGAAGGAAGAGCAGAAGGCCGCGGCCCTGCAGACGCTGCAGGAGAAACTGTCCCTCTCCCGGCTGCCCAGGCGAATCGAATGCTACGATATTTCCAACATCGGCGGCAAAGACGCTGTCGCGTCGATGGTGGTGCTCGAGGACGGCGAACCGGACAAATCGGGCTACCGGCGCTTCCGCATCCGGAATCTAAACGAGCCGGATGACTACGGCATGATGCGGGAAGTGCTGACGCGTCGGTTTTCGGGCCCGGAACCGCTTCCGGATCTTGTCGTGGTTGACGGCGGCAAAGGTCAGCTCAATGTCGCGCTTTCCGTCTTGAAGGACCTGAACATTAAACTGGATGTCGTGGGGCTCGCGAAAGAGGAGCGGGCCTTCCCGTCTGCAAAAGCGAGGCTCCGCGGGAAAGCCGCCAAAGCGGAGGACCGCGTCTATCTGCCCGGGCGCAAGGATGCCGTGTTTCTTTCTTCGAGGCCCGCCGCCCTCGCGCTCCTGCAGCGCGTCCGCGATGAAGCACACCGCTTTGCCGTAGCGTATCACCACAAACTCAAGGAAAAGGATGATTTCACATCGCTGCTCGACGCCATTCCCGATATCGGTAAGGAAAGAAAAATGATGCTGCTCAGGCATTTCGGTTCGGTGAGTCAGATTCAAAAAGCTGCACTTTCCGATTTGCAAAAGGTTCCGGGAATTGGTAAGGAGCTCGCGGAAAAAATTTATTCTTACCTGAAAAAGACCGATGGAGCAGGGAACGGAGCGCCGCCTGAAACGGGGTTGAAACTGTCTCCCTGACGGAACTGGATAAATTGCAATGAGTTTGTTCACCATATTGTTGCTGGCGGTTGGTTTGGGGATCGATGCCTTTTCCGTGGCCATCGGCATCGGGGCGGCGAACCGCAAAAAGTCGTGGACGCCTGTCCTGCGCCTCGCTGCCGCTTTCGGCTTCTTTCAGTTTGTGATGCCGCTTATCGGCTGGCTGGCCGGTTCAACCGTCGTTTCCCTGATCGAGAATGTTGATCACTGGGTCGCATTTGCACTCCTTGTCATCGTCGGCGGAAAAATGATCTGGGAGGGGTTGGAGAAGGAAAATAATGAAGAGAAGGCCGATCAAACGCGCGGCTGGCCGCTCTTCCTCCTGTCCGTTGCCACCAGCATCGACGCGCTGGCGGTCGGATTCAGTTTCTCGCTTTTAAAGACCCCCATTCTATTTCCCGCGGTGATCATCGGCGTCGTCTGTTTTGCGATGACGGCGGTCGGCATGATCTTCGGCAAGGGATTGGCCCGGCTCTTCGGAAAGAAGGTGGAGATTCTGGGCGGTCTGGTCCTGATCGCCATCGGCGTGAAGATTCTGATCGAGCATGTTTAGCCGTGATATTCCGTAATAAATCGGCCGCTTTCCCTCCCGCGAATTGCCATTGCTTTTCCGTTTCTCAATTACTATACTTGAACATACGGCAACACTTTAATTCCGCCGCTCGGGAACGAGAGGTCATTTTCCGCAGCTTGCTGTGCTGGAATGACGTTCGTTTCGTACCTCGCGAGCATGCTGCGGGGAGGTTGATCCCGGCCTACGGAATGACGATCTCGCGTTTTGATGATTTAAGGAGGTTTGAACATGCGAATGTGCAAAATTAGAAAAATGATCTGCCTGATCGTGCTCTTGGCCCTGCTGATCCCGGCCGCGGCAACGGCGCAGAACAGCGATTCGAATTACACCAGACAGACGTTCAGTCAGGAGGAGCTGGCCCAGATGCTGGCGCCGGTTGCGCTTTATCCCGATGCCCTCTTGTCGCAGATTCTGATGGCCGCCACGTATCCGTTTGATGTGGTCGAAGCGGATCGCTGGATGGCGAGAAATCCCTACGTGACGGGTGAAGCCCTCGATCAGGCGCTGCAGGCCAAGGACTGGGATGTCAGTGTTCTGGCGTTGTGCCACTATCCGAAGGTTCTGGCCATGATGAGCGAAAATTTGAGCTGGACGGCAAGGCTCGGCGACGCGTTTGTCAATCAGGAAGACGATGTGATGGATACGGTTCAGGAGCTGCGCGCCCGGGCGCGCGCCGCCGGGAATCTCTCGACGACGCCGGAGCAGAGAGTGATTGTCGAAGAGCGCTATATCAGTATTGAACCGGTCAGTCCGGAATATGTGTATGTTCCCGCCTATGATCCGTATCTCGTGTACGGGACGTGGTGGCTGCCGCTTTTCCCGCCTTTACCGATCATCCTGCCCGGATTGATCGTCGCGGGCCCCCGCATCGTTTTTTCGCCGAGATACTATGTCGGATTCGGCGTATTCGGCTGGAGCCGGTTTGACTGGCATCGTCGCCACCTCGTCATTGTGGATATCGACAGAACCAGACGGTACTACAGACACTATCGCGATTACGATTACCGCGGACCGGATCGCAGCCGTTGGCGGCCGAATCACGAACGGCGGTACATCCGCGAAAGACGCGCGAGCGAAATCCCCGAATATCGTCCGCCGGTTAAGCGCGTGCCGCCGGGCCAGCGCTGGGACCGCGGCCCCGACAGACGCGATAAGCCCGACATGAGAGACAGGGACAGAAGGCCGGACGCCGGTCCGCGGATCATCGACCGGGACGGTCGTCAAATTGAAGGAAGACCAAGCGGGCCGGGAGGTCCACCGCCCAGACGGGATGATAAAGATAAGCGTCCGGATGCCGGTCCGCGGATCATCGACCGGGACGGGCGTCAAATCGAAGGAAGGCCGAGCGGGCCGGGAGGTCCACCGCCGAGGCTCGATGACAAAGATAAGCGTCCGGACGCCGGTCCGCGGATCATTGACCGGGATGGTCGTCAAATCGAGGGACGGCCGAGCGGGCCGGGCCTGACCCCGCAGCGCACGCCGGACAGGGACAGAGAGCCGAATCAGGATCGCCGCGGTATTGATAAAGGAAAGCCCGTTGAGCAGCCGCGGATTATCGAAAACCGGCAGCAGCCGTCCGAGGCGCGACCGGTTGACCGGGGTCAGCCCGTGATTCGTGATCGCGCTCCGATGGGAGGCGCCGAGCCGCGCAACCGTCCCCCTCAGATCGAGCAAAGGGGACCGGTGGGCGCCCCGCCGGTTCGGGAACCCAGCGTGAAAAGCGCTCCTCCTCCCCGGTATGAACCCCGTGAAGAGAGGCCGGCGAGTCCGCCGCCGCAGCGTTCCATGGAGCGCATGGACCGCGGGGATCGACCGGAGGGCGGCATGAATCGTGAAGGCCGGCGATAGCCGCGCAGTCTAAAAAATCTGACGGGGGCGTTGCCTGGCGCAACAAAGCAGCGCCCCCGTTTTCTTTTGAGGGCATGATTTGTCCGGTAAACGATCCGCAAATCTGCCTTCCCTTTCTGCGTCTCCTCACAATCCGTCAACGGCGAAATGATCGTGCTTCTTATACAACCGCTTTAAATAAACGGCGGTTTATGATAATTGCTCTCCGAAGTGATTCTTTCAATGCACTGACGGAACCGACAGAACATATTTTTGATTTGATACCACCATGGATGCTTGCATGAATCAAAGCGTTTTCATTTCCCGACCCTTACCGTCAAGACTTTTCCGGATTCTTTTATGGCTCGTGCTGGGCTTTGCCCTGATGCAGGCGGCCTGTGCCGAGGCCGAACCGGCGACCGACGGCCGTCCCCGCATCGGCCTGGTCTTGAGCGGAGGCGGAGCGCGCGGTCTGGCTCACGTCGGCGTCATCCAGGTTCTGGAAGAAATGAAAATACCGATTTCGTGTATTGCCGGCACCAGCATGGGCGCCATCGTCGGCGGTCTTTACGCCTCGGGGATGTCGCCCGCTGAAATGGAGACGCTGGTCACGGGCATGGCCTGGAATGAAGCCTTCCGGGACAAGCCGCCGCCCAGCGAACTAGCCTTTCGCCGCAAGCGGGACGCCGCCGATTACCTGATCAATTTTGATCTGGGCTATAAAGACGGCAAGTTTACGATTCCCAAAGGTCTGCTGCAGGGACAGAACCTGAACCTGATGCTGAAGTCGCTGCTGCTGGGAAAGGAAGGCGTCGATGATTTCGACGCTCTCAATATTCCCTTCCGGGCATTGGCTACGGATATTGAAACGGGTGATGCCGTCGTTCTGCAGAAAGGTGAACTGGTGAAGGCCATCCGCGCCAGTATGTCGATCCCGGGTGTTTTCGCGCCGGTCGAAATCGACGGGCGGATTCTCGTGGACGGCGGAGTGGCCAACAACGTTCCCATCAACATTGCCCGTCAGATGGGCGCGGACGTCGTGATTGTCGTGGACATCAGTACCAGCCTGAGCAAACGCAAAGAGTTGACGTCGTCCGTGGAAATCACCTCCCAGCTCACTTCGATCATGATTCAGCGCAATTCCGCCCAGCAGCTCTGCACGCTCACCGACAAGGATATCCTGGTTCAGCCGGATCTGGGCGACATCACCACCGGGGATTTTCTGCGCGCCGCCGAAGCCGTTGCCAAAGGAAGGCAAAAGGCAGAAACGTTGAAGACGCAACTGGCGGCGCTCACCGCAACGGACGCGGAGTTTCTGGCCTACCTGGCGTGTCAGAGAGACAAGAAAGAGGACGCGCCTGATATCGAATCCGTGGAAGTGGCCAACACGACGTCGCTGCCCACCGGCCTCATTGAAGCGCAGATCGACCTGAAGCCGGGCGGCAAACTGAATCTTGCCGAGCTGAGAAGGACGATCGACCGCATTTACGGCATCGATACGTTTGAAAACGTCGATTTCCGGATCCGGAAAAAAGATAAAAGCACCGCTGTGATCATTGAGCCGATTGAGAAATCGTGGGGCCCGAACTATTTCCGGTTTGGTCTGGGTCTTGAAGACAACTTCAAGGGGATGAGCAGCTACGCGCTGACCGGACAGTTCACCAAAACAGCCATCAACAGCCGGGCTGCGGAATGGCGCACCGAAGTGCGCATCGGGGAAAACCCCCGCGTCTTCACCGAATTCTATCAGCCCATTGATTATGCGCTCTCCTATTTCGTCGCGGCCAGCGCACAGTACCAGGTGAAAAAACTCAGGGACTTTAATGAGGACGGCGACATTACCCGGGAATTCCGGGATAATTATTTTGAAGGAAGTCTGGACATCGGCCGGCAATTCGGCAACTGGGGCGAGCTGCGCACGGGGCTTAAGCGGAAATACGGCGTCGTGAAAATGCTGGTCGGAGACCATCACACCGATGACGACCCTTACAACCGGGGGAGCGTATTCGTCTCGGCCGCCTACAGCACACTGGACAACTATATCTTCCCGCTTTCGGGAACGGACGCCTGTATAACGTGGAATTACAATCTGAAGCTGCTGGGTTCGGATATCGATGAGCAGCAGTTGAGCTTCAAGGTGATGAAGGCCTTCACCTGGGGCAAGTATACATTTATGCCATCTCTGGATATCCGCACAACGCTGGACAACGACGATCTGGCCGTCCAGGACACCTTCCCGCTGGGCGGCTTCCTGAATCTGTCGGGGTTTTCCACGGATGAAATATTCGGCCGCCACACTGGTCTGGCGCGGCTGCTTGCTTACCGGGAACTGGGCTCGGCGGGGATCGGCGCGCTCAAGATGCCTCTGTACTTCGGGATGTCGGCGGAAGCCGGAAACGTCTGGAACAAACGCGCCGACATCAATTTTGAATCTTTGATTCTGGCGGGCAGCATTTTTCTGGGAACCAAGACTTACCTGGGGCCCGTCTACCTGGCTTACGGCCAGGCGCAGCGCGGCCACTCTTCCATTTACCTCTACATCGGCCAGCGCTTTTGATTTCGTTTGCGCAAAACGGGCGTTCATTGCCTGTTGCCTGCCGCGGGATAATGACGTTCATCCCGTGCCTGGACAGCTAGCTGGTAAGCGGTCGATAGAATTTGTCGCAAGCCCGTGATGGTGCTCCGACGGCGATTGATCCGGAAGCATTCTTGTTTGGCCCCGGACCGGGCCTGCGCAAAGCAATTTAAAATTGACAGAACGCGGGAACCTTTCTATACTGCGGTTGTCTGCATGAAGCTCGGATCAGAAGGGGGCCGTGAAATATGATGACGGCATCCGGCAGGCATGTGCATATTCTTTATCCGGAAAGGCCATTTGTCATTGTTCCTGATACGGTTGATCTCATATCCGGAGTCTGATATTTTGTGTGAATGACCCATGGAAGTTCAAGCCTTGCCAGATCGTCTCGCGCCGATGAATGCTTCCGGCGACGCGTTGTCATCCATCCTGGTCAACCGATGCTCTGTATCCTATAAGAAAGGCGGCAGCGGACCTCCGCTGATCTTCTTCCATGGCTGGGTAGGCGACGAAGACGCTTTCTCCCCGTGTTCTGACGCTTTCGCCCGGCACTTTACGGTGTACACCCCCGCCTGGCCGGGTTACGGCAGGAGTTCATGTCTGACAAATATCCGCGTCGAGGATATGGTCGAAATCGCGCGGCGCCTGATTCTGGCCGCAGATCGTCCTCCGGTGACGATTCTCGGGAGCTGTTTGGGAGGGGCTGTGGCCATCGAGTTGGTTCGGCTTTATCCGGAGTTGGTGGAGAGGCTCATTCTGGTTGAGGTGTATGATTATCTTCCCTGGTATATGTATCCGCTTCTGGTCCCCCATCTGAATCTCTTCATCTATAACCGGGTGTTTAAAAGCAGGACGGGGTTTCGTATCCTCAATCGTCTTTTGACCACGAAATTTTCGTCTAATGAAGGCGGCATGCGCTACGTGGCGGACGGCTTCCTGAACACGAACGGCAAAGCGGCCCTTGATTTTCTGAAGGCGGTTAAGCGCTTCGAACGTCAATTATGCCGCGAGCGTTACCATTCGAATGTCCCGACGATCTACGTTCAGGGCGGGAAAAGCTTTAAGCCGTTGCAGGAATTCAAAAAGACCGCCGTTCGGTTCTTCCGGAATCTCACGGTCGTGTCCATGCCGGAATCGTTGCATGTGCCGATCGCCGAACAGCCCGAACTTTTCAGCGCCAAGGTATTGCATCTTCTCGGCCATCCGCAAGATGTCATTTCCGGCTGCGATCGTGTTTCAACATCAGTTTCGTCCCCTTTACTCCCGGTGTAATCTCAGGTACATTGCGTAAGAAGCAAAAGGGGCAAGGAGGAAAACAAAATGGATATCAATCGTCTGCTCACGCAGGCAAAAAGCGAAGGACGAACGGCCCTGACGGAGGCCGAGGCCAAACAGGTTTTAAATCTCTACGGTGTTCCGGTTGTCAGGGAATGTGTGGCGAAAACGCCGGAGGAGGCCGCGATGCAGGCCCAATCCCTGGGATTCCCCGTCGTCCTTAAGGGGTTAGGAACAAAATTGACGCATAAGACGGAACGCGGACTTGTTCATCTGAATCTCAAGGACCGTCAGGAAGTGATTGGGGCCGCCGGGGCCATTGCCCAATCCGCAGGCGCCGATCTGGAGGGTTACCTCGTATCGCCTCTGATCAAAGGGCGGCGTGAATTTGTTGCCGGGATGTTTTGTGATCCCCAGTTCGGCCCCATTGTCATGTTCGGTCTGGGCGGCATCTTTACGGAAGCGATGGGCGACGTCGTTTTCCGCGTCGCGCCTCTCGATGAACGTGAAGCGGCGGCGATGCTGGATGAGCTCCGCGCCGCAAAACTTCTGGGCCCCTTCCGGGGCGATGCGGCCGTCTGCCGTGATGAAATCATCAAAACGCTTGTGGCCCTTTCCCGGCTGGCCCTGGACTGGGAGCCGATTACCGAAGTGGACATCAACCCGCTGCTCGTCGGTCCCGACGGCCACGTGACGGCCGTCGACGCGCTGATCGTCCTCGGAGACAGGCCGATGGAAGTGGCCGCCCGGCCCCCCGTGGACCCCAGAGAAATCGGCAAAATGTTCAGTCCCAAGTCAGTGGCCTTTATCGGGGCCTCGGCTCAGCTCGGGAAATGGGGAAACATGCTGATGACGAATGTGCTCGCCGGCGGGTACGAAGGCGAGATCTACCTGGTCAACCCGAAAGCGTCAACCATTGCCGGACGCAAAGTCTATAAAACCATCGGCGATGTTCCCGGTCCCGTCGATCTGGCCATTGTGACCGTTCCGGCGGCTCAGTCGCTCGAACTGATTCCCGAGCTCAGGGCCAAGGGCATCCGGTACATGCTGCTTATTTCATCGGGCTTCGGCGAGGTCGGCCCCGAGGGGCGCGAGCTGGAAAAGAAGCTGGTTCGTCTGGCCGCCGAAAACGGCGTTTCCGTTTTGGGTCCTAACACCATGGGCATCTGCAACCCGCATATCAAATTCTACTGCATCGGGACGCCCTGCTGGCCCAAGGCCGGATCCATCGGCCTTCTATCCCAGTCGGGCAATCTGGGAACTCAGCTGATGGCCTTTGCCGAGGCGGAAGGCATCGGCATCCGATCGTTCTGCGGATCGGGCAACGAAGCCATGATCACGATCGAAGATTACCTCCGGACCGCCGCCCTCGACGAGGTGACCAAATCCATCATCCTCTATGTAGAAAGCATGAAGGACGGACGGCGTTTTTTCAAAACCGCCCAAAAAGTGTCCCGCCGGAAACCCGTTGTCCTGCTCAAGGGCGGCAGGACGGGAGCCGGCAGCCGCGCCGCGGCCAGCCATACGGGCGCCATGGCCTCCAATATTAAAATTCTCAACGCCGCCTGCCGCCAGGCCGGCGTGGTCCTTGCGGACCAGCCCATGGATCTGCTCGATTTGTCCGCCGCCTTTTCATCTCTGCCTCTGCCCAAAGGAAAGCGCGTCGGCATCATGACGCTGGGCGGCGGCTGGGGTGTCGTCACGACGGACCTGTGCGTTGAAAACGGCCTCGCGATTCCGCATTTGACGCCGGACGTGATCGACGAGATCAACCGGATTCTGCCGCCTTTCTGGAGCAAGGAAAATCCCATTGATCTGGTGGGCGAGATGGGTGCGGATATTCCGGTAAAGGTGTTGGAAATCCTGGCCAAGTGGGACCAGTGCGATGCCATCATTCATCTGGGCGTTGTCGGCAGGCTCCGCCTGATCGAAACCATGCTGAATGCCGCCCGTGATTCCGGGCAGGCGATCCAGCAGGATTACTTCGATATCGGAATCAAAATTTACCGGGACTCCGAGGCGCAGGTCTTTCAGCGCAGCGCCGAACTGATGGCGAAATACGGCAAACCGATTTTGGGCGTCTTTCTCGATGACGTCCACAGCAAAACGATCACCGAGATTCCCGGCAGCCCCTACAGCGGAATTGCCTTCCTGACGCCGGAGCGCGCCGTCAAAGTGCTCTCCAGAATGGTTGTTTACCAGGATTGGCTGAGAGGGGAAGGGATCTGAGGAAGCCTCGTGCGGATTCTGAACCCTCAACGGAAGCGGCAATTGGTCAATCGGTGAGGAGAGGCTGCCGGTTGTGAGGATAATAAAACCCCTTAAGGCTTGTGCCTTAAGGGGGTTTTATTGGGACAGATCACGTTTGTTTGTCTTTGAATCGATAGGCCTCGTTGATCAGGTCACAATATTCTTCACTGCATCGATCACCGGGTTCGTAAAGAGCGCCATCAGAATGGTGTAAAGAGCGAAGGCGCCGACCACTTCCGCCGTGTACATCTTGTTATACTTTCTTTTCAGGCTCACTAAAATCAGCCCGCCCACAATCAGGCAGCCCAGCTGGAAATACGGGAAATTGGTGGCTCCCGCCGCCGCGTACTCTGCAAATCCAAAGGTTGCCGTCAAAAGAACAACTGCCGCCGCCGCTACGATGGTTCCTAATGTCTTTTTCATGATCTGTTGCCTCCTTGAGGGTGTTTGTCTATTTGTCTTTATACTAATGAAAAGTTCGTGCCAGTTTTGCAGGACCTAACAAACCAATTTGCAACATATTGATATTATTGCATAACATACAGAACGGAATGGAAGTTGATCCCAAAACCGTCCGCGCGTATCCCCTTCTTTTCAATGAAATGTTTAACGGCACTTGAACAAAACATAGAACGGCGGCCCAAGCAGACAAAAAGCATTGCTTTTAATAACCCTTAAAGAAACGGCCCGAATACAGCTTGCTTTCACCGCCCTGTCATTGGTATTCTTACGCGGCCGTTTGTTGAACCAAAACACAATCGATTCGGAACGATTTCGTAAACGGGACACTATGACACATGACCATTTAGCGCAAAAGGGCAAACGACACATGAGCAGAAGAGAATTTTGTTGTGTTCTCGCAGGATCGCTGGCGGGTTCAGGATTGCTTCCGCCGCTTTTGCAGGCAGGGGTTGCGGAAATCACCCCCCGGGAAGATCTCTTTGCGTTTATGGACCGCACCATCGGCAAATTCGACCGCACGACGTATCAGCAGCTTATCGGGGCCGCCAATGCCTTCAAGGAAGGCGATCAAATTCTCGGTGTCGCGGCCGCCGACGAAACCGTCCGGAAGAAAGCCCGCCATCTTTTGTCCAACACGCGAATCGGCGATATCCTGAAGCATCCGCTGTTCGAAGATAAATTATATTCCTGCCTGGCAGAAAATCTTTCTCCGGATTTGGTTAAAAAGACCGGCTCACTGACGATCGGAGAACTCAAGAACTTTTTGCTGACGGAGAACGCATCCGACATTCAACCTCTCCTTGACGGCCTGTCGAGCGACGCCATCGGCTGCGTGGTCAAAATCATGTCCAATGAAGAACTCACCGCCGTCGGAAGCAAAATATTCAATCCTCTCGCCGGCACCTTGATCGGCGCCAAGGGATACCTGGGAGCCCGCATTCAGCCGAATTCGCCGACCGATCACCCCGACGACGTCATCTGGCAGATATTTTCCGGCTGGTCTTATGCGACGGGCGATGTTGTTCTGGGCGTCAATCCGGTAAGCAGCGATCCCCAGTCCGTTGCCGCTCTGGAGAGGGCGCTTTCCGACGTGCGCCGGACTTTTCAAGTTGAAGACATCATTCCCCACAGCGTTCTGGCTCATATCGACATTCAGGCGGCCGTGGAGCGGCAGCAGCCCGGCACCACGGGGGTCTGGTTTCAAAGCCTGGCCGGCAGCGACAAGGCCAATGCCACCTTCGATCTGACTCTGGAGAAAATGCTGGCCTACGCCGCGCAGAGGACGGGACCATACGGATTCTATTTTGAAACCGGCCAGGGGGCGGATTTTACGAACGGCAGCGGCCAGGGAACCGATATGGTCATCCATGAATCACGCAAGTACGGCTTCGCGCGCCTGCTCAAAATGAAAATCGCCGAAGATCAGCAAAGAGCCAGCCGCTCCCCTGCCCCGTGGGTCCACTTAAACGATGTGGCCGGATTCATCGGACCGGAAGTCTTTCGCACCCGCGAACAGCTTGTGCGATGCTGTCTCGAAGATATCGTGATGGGAAAACTTCACGGCCTGACGATCGGCCTGGATATCTGTTCCACCCTGCATATGGACGTCAGCCTCGACGATCTGGACTGGTGCCAGGATCAGATCATGCCGGCCAATCCGGCCTATCTGATGGCTTTGCCCACCAAGAACGATCCCATGCTGGGCTACCTGACGACCGCCTACCAGGACCACGTCCGCCTGCGTGAAAAGTTCGGCTTCAAGGTCAATGATCCGATGTGGAAATTTTTTAAACGGCTCGGCGTCATCAACACCAAAGGAGAAGCCACTTCCCACTTCGGAGACCCTCTCTGGGTATGGTACAAATACCGGCGGGCGAAAGGCGACGCCCGCTCCAAAACCAAGATCCTGCGCGAAGGACGACAAAAAATGAAAGAGGTTCGGGATCGCGGCGTCTATCTGGCGGAAGGATTTGACCGCAAACCATGGAAAATGGCGCCCGCCCTCGACCACGAAATCAGAACCCTTTACGCAGACGCTAAGAAATCCATCTGGGTCGAATTAACCCCCTCCTTCATCACGCAAATACCAAACGCGGTGCGTCTGAAGACGCGCTCCCAGGATCGGACCGACTATATCCTGCATCCGCAGACCGGTGAAGAGCTGGACGACGCCTCCCTAAAACTGCTCAAAGGAATCCGAGCAAAACGAAGTCCGTCAGGCCGCGTGCAGATTGTCGTCTCGGAAGGACTGAATGCTTACGCGATCATGGACAAAGGGCATCTGGCGCCCTATCTTTCCGCGCTGACGAAAAACCTGCACAGGAAGAACTTAACGGTTATGCCGGAAATTCTGGTGATTCAAGGCGGCCGGGTCCGCGCCGGTTACCGCATCGGGGAAATCCTGTTCGGAGATGCGCCGGATTCGCCCCAACACAAAGCCATCATTCACATCATCGGCGAACGCCCCGGCACAATGCATCATACGTTTTCAGCCTATATTACAGCCCCTTCCGCAGGCATCTGGACGAGGGCCGGCATCGACCACAATATCACGCGTGTAGTCTCCGGAATCGCGGACACGGCGCTGCCACCGCCTCTGGCGGCACAAGAAACAGTGCGCATTATCGCTGACCTTTGGAAAATGAATTAAAAGAGGGGCGTCTTTTATCCGGCCGGAGAGGTGCAGCCCATGCACGAAACAACGACATCTGCCCGGTCTCTCACCGGCATTTTGTTCAGACGCCGTCAGTTCATCATCCCTTCATCCGCAAAACTGAAGTGCCGGCCGTCGCCGATAATCAGATGGTCCAGGAGCTTGATACCCATAAGTTTTCCCGCGGCTCGCAGCTCGTCGGTGAACTTTTTATCTTCCGGACTCGGCGCGACATTGGCGCTCGGGTGGTTGTGCACGCAGATGATGGACGCCGCAAATTTTTGCAAAGCGGCATGGATAATTTCCCGAACAATCGGCATGGCCTGATTGACCGTTCCCCGTGCTGCGTCGCTGATCTCAATAATGCGGTTGTTGCTGTTCAGATAGACCACCTTAAACACTTCGGTTTTCAGGTCACGGAGCTGCGGCATGACGATATTAATGACATCCTCGGCGCAGGCAATCTTGGGCTTGGTGCGCAGAACCTCATCTTCGCGGAAGCGCCGCCCGATCTCCAGGGCCGCCTTGATCTGGGCGATTTTCGCGGGTCCCAGACCTTTGAATTCGGTCCACTCCCGTATATCCGTGTGGCTCATGTTGCGGAAGGTGCCGAACTTCTCCATCATCAGGCGTGCCAGATCAATGGCGCTTGTTCCCCGGACGCCTGTGCGTAAAAGAATAGCCAGCAGTTCCGAATTACTGAGCGTTCCCGCGCCACCTTTGAGCAGTTTCTCTCGGGGGCGGTCATCGGGCGGCCAATTTTTAATCGAGGCTATCTTATTTTCCGACATGTCTCCTCCTCTTCATATTCCTTCGGCTGGAATGAGCGCTGCCCGGATCATCCCCGCCGTCGCGCTGCACGCAATGAATAGTGCGGCTCAAACGCCGAGGCTTTGTCTTGCTCTGTTTGTCGTCGATTTTTCTGGAAGTCGCGGTCATCTTACAACTTTCGGGATACTTTGCAATGACAAAATATATCCGATTGAAAAACGGCAAATCCGCCGGGAGCCATTGACGGTGATTCAGGTTTCAAAGCGCGGGCCACCCGTTGACATCCGTTTTGTCGACAGTAAGTTAAGTGACACTATCTTGAAGAAACAAAAAGCGGATCGAAGCGCACCGTTTGAGAAGGCCGTCTCCGGATCCGGGATCATGTCTTAATTGGGAAGCGATTCATTTTTTATGAATTACACATCAACTAATAAAGGAGGATGGATCAATGGCAATTCGAACAGTTGAACAGTATAAGGCTTCTCTGCGCGATGGACGGCGTGTTTATATCGGCGGAGAAAAAGTGGAAGATGTAACCAAACACCGGGTTCTGGGGATCACCTGCGACACGATCGGAGCGGCTTACGAGCTTTCGGCCTCACCGGATCCCGAAATCCGCAACCTCTTCGTCGCCCCGCATCCGCAAACGGGCGAACCGATCAGCCGGTTTTTTATTACCCCCCGCAATCGCGAAGACCTGGCCAACCGGACGAAGATGATCCAGCGATCCATAGAACTCACCGCCGGACTGCCCTTTGGCCGGGACATCGGCACGGACTGCCTCAATGCCGCCTTCGTTGTGGCCGGGAAAATGGGCAAGAAACAGTACCAGGACAATGCGACAAATTTTCTGGAGCACCTGCGCAAAAACGACTTGCACACCTGCGGCGCCGTGACTTGCGTGAAAGGCGACCGGGGCAAAGAACCGGCGCGCCAGAAACATCCGGACTACTATGTTCATGTCGTGGATAAGAATAAGGAAGGTATTTTCGTCAAAGGCGCCAAAATTCACATCACCAGCGCTCCGGCCGTGAATGAAATCATCGTCGTTCCGACCCGGCAGATGCGCGAGAACGAAGCCGATTATGCCGTCAGCTTTGCGATTCCGGCCAACACCAAGGGCGTCACGTTTATCTGCCGCAACGGACGGGGCACCTGGTCGGATCATGAATTTCATGCCGATATTCCCGTCAGAGAGCTCACCGAAGCCATGATTGTCTTTGACAACGTCTTCGTTCCCTGGGACCGCGTCTTCATGTGCGGCGAGTGGCAGTATTCCATGCTGCTGGCCTATACGTTCGCCACCTTCCACCGTTTTACCGCCATCAGCTATAAAGTGCCGTCCGTGGAGGTCATGGCGGGCTGCGCGGTCGCTATGGCCAAATACAACGGCCTGGAGAAAGTCGGCCATATCCGCAACAAGCTGGCCGATATCGCGGCCTATGTCGAAACCTTGCGGGCACTGGCCAATGCAGCGGCCTCCGAACCCGTTATGTACGGCGACATCGCCGTCCCCAACCCGCTCATCGCCAATATGGCCAAGCTGCACTTCGCGAGCAAGTATCATGCATTTGTGGAGTTGATCCAGGACATCTCGGGCGGCATCATCGCCACGGCCCCGGATAAGAAGGACTGGGACAATCCGGACATTCATGACTATCTGGAGCACTATCTGGGCGGGTCCGACAAATACAGCACCCTCGACCGGATGAAGATGATTCACGAAACGATGCGGCAGGTTTGCTCACATGAAGCGGCATTCCATGAAGTGACCACGGTGCATGCCGAGGGATCGATGGAAGCCCAGAAGATGATGATCCTGGCCGAATCGCCTCTGAAACGCTATGAGGAGAAGGCTAAGCGCAAGGCCGGGATTCTGACGTAGGAACCGGCGTCGCGGCCGGAGGGCGGCGAGAGCCCCGGCCGCCGTTGCAGCGCAGCATAAAAAAACCGCACCTTCCTGTGCGGTTTTTTTGCGGTGTAAGCCTTCTCTCCATGGTGTTCCTAAAATTTTTAAATCACGGCCGTTGCTTCGATCTCCAACAGCATGTCGTCGAAGAAGAGCTTTTTGATCTCCACCAGGGTGCTGGCCGGGTAATAGTCGCCAAAATATTTTCTATAAATTTGGCTGCATTCTTTTCCTTTTGCTAAGAAGGCGTCCCGATCCGTGCAATATATCGTCAATCTCACAATATCGGTCATCTGTGCGCCGCCGGCCGCCATGACCTCCTGAATGTTATGCAGGATCTGTTCATACTGCCGGCAAATATCCCCTTCGCCGATCAAGCGCCCTTCGGGATCCGACGCCCCCTGACCGGCCGCAAACAGCATCGCTCCTCCGGTGGTTTTGACAAGATTCGAGTAGCCGCGGGGCTTTTTCCAGGCCGGCGGATTCAACACTTCCTTCAACACTGCATTTCCCATAATTCCTTTTCCTCCTTAGCTTCGTGATAAGAATATTTTGCGTTCACGAATAATCCGGCCGAATGGCAGTGATTGTCAATGCGCATGACACTAGCTGAAGTAAAGACCGCCGTCCACATGGATCGTCTGTCCGGTCATATAGCCGTTTCCGGCCAGCATCAGCGCAGCGTCCGCCACTTCCTGCACCGTGCCGAGCCTTCCCACGGGAATCAGGCCGGTCCTCGCCCGGGTGGCTTCGCTCACCATATCCGTGATGATCAATGCCGGCGCGATGGCGTTGACGGTGATGCCCTCCTTAATGAGGAGCGAAGCGTAGGAATGCGTCAGTCCCAAAATGCCTGCTTTGGAAGCGGCGTAATGGGGGCCGACAATGCCTCCCGTGTGTGCGGCCACGGAGGAAATGTTGATAATCCTCCCCCACTGCATTGCGCGCATCCCCGGAAGCACCGCCTGTGTCACCAGGAAACAGGATTTCAGATTGACGGCGATCGTCTCGTCCCACAGTTGCTCATCGACCTCGTCCAGACGCCTGGCTTTGGCCATCCCGGCATTGTTGACCAGAATCGATATATTTCCCAGGCGTTCGGCAACGGTGCTGACCATCCGGGAAACGGACGACGCCATGCTGACATCCGCCTGAACTGCGACGGCCCGGCAACCCTGAGCCGTGACGATCCCGCAGACCTCCTCGGCCTCTTTTTGATGCGACAGATAATTCACGGCCACATCCGCACCCGCTTTGGCCAACTCGACCGCAATGGCCCGGCCGATGCCGCGGCCGCCGCCGGTGACGAGAGCAATCCTTCCTTTCAGTTCAGCTGACGGCATGATCAACCTCCCTGGATCATATCAATGAACTCGGGCAACATCAGTATCTTGACCGGCTTGTCCTTCGGCATGTTGAAAACCGCCTGGAAGTAGCATCCGGTACAGATATGAACCATGCAGTCTGTCTTGACCGAAGTGATCATATGGGCCAGGCCGTCCGGTTTATAGCAGCAGGAGGGCGCGCTGATCCGGTTCAGGGAAAGTCCCCCGATCTTGTGAAAAACCGCATTGGTCGATTTCAAATCCATGGGGACTTTGGCAAAATTTTGGTGGAGTTTATAGCAGCCGGCGTAGTAGTCTATTTCATGCGGCCATTGCAGAGGGCCCGTCGCTTCGGCGAGGGCCTGCGGATAAAAGACGATATTCTCTTCGGGAAAGGCATATTTGTAGATGGGATAGCACGGCGAGCAGAAGAGGATCATTCTCCGGGCCCCCAATTCTTTCATCCGCTCGATGTTCAATCCGGCAAATTCCTTGGAATAGGACCGGCATTGGGTCATGGCCTCCTGATCTTTAGCCTTGATGGCCGGGCGGTAGAGATAATTTCCGCAGCAATATTCTTTGGACAGAAAGGTAAAATCCATGCCGCCCCGTTCCAAAATGCCGGCGAATTTCCGGATCACTTGCGGCATCAGTTTGAGATTCTGGCAGCCCATGATGACGACATTCTGGGCCGGCCGGTCATAAGGAAGCCCCAGGGAGTCCATGACGGAAACCCTGTCCGGCTGATCCACAAGGGCATGGCCAGTGGTCCGGATATGTTCAACCATTTCTTTGTCAATCAACGCATGCATGGCTTATCCTCCCTCGATCAATGACGTCACAGGCGGTCAAGTGGATAGTTGATGGGAAATCGCTTTGATGTGGAAGTATAAGAAGAGCTCTTGTGTGTGTCAATGAAATATTGACGGCGGAAGACCCCGTGCATCGGATACCTTTCTTCTCCGGGGCGCAGCCCAGGATGGAATTGAAGAGACTCTTAATTGTTTAGCTTTTCTAATTCTTCCGGCAGTCTGTCGACAGCCGGTTCGTGGTAAATGACCCCTTCCTCAAAAAGAGTGTTGATGGTTTCAGCGTCATAGCCTAATTCCGATGAAAGAATCTCTCGGTTATGTTCGCCGAGCAAAGGGGCATATCCCATAATCCTGCCCGGTGTTTCCGACATCCTGAAAGGACTGTTATAAGTCTCAATTTCACCGGCGAAAGGCTGCTTTATTTTAACCAGCATCTCCCGGTCTTTGATATATTGGGTATCGCATACTTTCTCAAATCCCCGCACCACCATGGCCGGGACACCGGCGGCGCGCAGAAGTTTCTCGACTTCATCCAAATCATCAAATGCCGTGAGCCATTCCTCGATGACTTGATGGACAAAGGGAGCACCGGCGTAAGAGTTTCGTTTCTTAAGTTCATTCGTCCGTTCATCGGTCAGGAGCCATGCATAATTGGGCCCCATCGCCTGGACCAGCTTTTCCCAGAGGTTATTGGTAATGGCCCCGATGGCGATAAATCCGTTATTGCCCTTCAAAAGGCCGAAAGGAGCATAGCCGGCGTACAACCGGGTTTGTTTTACCGGGGGCACTGTGCGGTTACTGAAGAGATAACCTGCCGGATTGCCTTCATGACAATGGAAGAGGCAGTCGGTCATCGAAATGTCGATTTCCTGACCTTTACCCGTTTTTTCCCGATAATAGAGAGCGGCCAGGATTGCCGTCGTAGCATGAATCGCCGCGTTGGAATCACCGATGGCCACAGGCGCCGGCATCGCCGGGTCACACTGGCCGCACCAGCCGCTCGCCGCTTGCGCGATAATGTCGAACCCGGGTTCGTTGGCATACGACCCCGTAAGGCCAAAACAGGAAATATTGCAGTAAACAATGCGAGGATTGATTTTTCTCAGATCGTCATAGCCCAGGTGCAGGTTCTTCAATGCACCCGGCGCCATGTTGGAAAGGACGACGTCGGCCTTTTTGGCCAGTTCATAAATAATGTTCAGGCCTTTTTCGCTTTTCAGATTGATGGAAAGACTCTTTTTCCCCCGGTTTACAAAAACAGAGTAACTGCTCTGAGAGACCCCCTGCCGTTCGATGACCAGGTTATAGTGTCGCTCATGCGCTCCAGTCTCCAAGGGTTCAATCTTGATGACTTCCGCCCCCAGGTCAGCGAGCTGGCGCGACGCAAACGGTCCTGCCATAACCCATGTAAAATCAAGTATTTTTAACCCTTTTAACGCATGTTGATGATTCGACATTGCCCAACACTCCAATCTGTTTTTCAATGATTAAGATTACGGTATCCCGGGTAGGCGAAGCCCTCCGTCCCGGGATACCGTAAACGTTTCGTTACGAGCGGGTAATTCCGCTTCTCCCGCTATTTCTTCATTTTGCAGCCCGTTTTTTCGCAGGGAATTTCCACGGATTTTGCCGAAGCCGTGCCCGTTACTTTCCCATAGGCATGTTTAAAATATTTACTCTGTTTCTGAATTTCTATGTGATAGTAGGGCATCTGCGCCTGATGGTCGCAGGCCCGCATGGTCCAGAGACCGGCCGGTCCGTCATACGTGAGACCTTCCCACGCTTTGATGACCGCTGCTACATCCGTTGTTCCCGCTTTCTTAACGGCCTCAGCCCAGAACATGGTTGCCATGTATGCCTTGCCGCGCAGCCAGGTCGGATAATATCCCTTGTCCTTGTAGAACTTGGCGATAAATTCCTGGTTCTTCTTGGTCGGAATATCGAGGTCATAGACTTCCGTGCCGAGGCTGCCGACGATGTACTCGTCATTGGCCAATGATTGAATGGTGACTTCATCATTGATATAGAAAGCGATAATTCTCTGCTTCATTCCCATGGGGCGGCCCTGCTTGAGAAGCAGCGTGAGGTCATTGCCCCAATTGGGTGTGAAAATGGCATCCGGTTTCGCGGCAATGATTTTGCTGACGTAGGGCGCGTAATCCTTGGTTCCGGCCGGATGGTAGACTTCAATCACGTATTCCGTGTTCGGTTTTAACTCTGTCATTTTCTTTTTGAACGTGGCAACCGCGTCGCGACCCATGGAATAATCCTGGGCAATGATCGCAATTTTCTTATAACCCAGTTTTGCAGTCTGGTGCGCAACGGCATAAGAACGTTGTTCCGTGTGCCCGCCGGGCCGGAAGAAATTCTTGTTGCATTTCTCGCCGGTCATGGCCGGGACATCCGCATCACAGGTGAACATGATCACATTTTGTTTTTCCGCGAGCTGAGCCATGGCGATGCCGACAGCACTCCCCGTTCCGCCATAGAAGAATTTTACGCCGTCTTTCAGAATGAGTTCCTGCGCCTTACGGGTGGCCACATCCGGTTTGAACTCCGAATCAATTCGGATGATCTCCACTTTCTTGCCCAAAAGTCCGCCGGTCTCATTGATCACTTGCACGGCGTACGCCGCTCCTTCCAGATAACGTTCACCAATGTCCTTGAACGTTCCCGAAAGAGCCTGTACGGCTCCGAGCTTGATCGTGTCCTCGGCCGCCCAGGCGGACAACGACAGCGTCAAGCACATGAATAGAACACATAAAACATAAGCAATCTTTTTCCTCATAAAACACCTCCCATTTTTTCTGTTGTTCATTTCTTTTTCACGCTTCATACAAGCATAAAGGCATCAGTCCAGGATGAAGCACATTTCAGCAATCCATCGGCTTATGCCCCACCGTAGCAGGGATGTCAATGCAGTTTCATCTGTTCAGAAAACGTCTAAAAAGATCCAGGGTTTCTTCGCTTTTTACCCGCCGCATGAACGTCCTGCATTCGTCTTCAAGATGCGTGCTCAAGGCCTCGGGAGCTTTTCGGGTAAGTCTTTTTGTTTCGTAGACACACTCTGCGGAAAGGGCCGCCAGTTTTTTTGCAGCACTGAGGGCGGTTTCGTGGAGTTCATCCATGGGAACGATTGCGTTAACCAGGCCCAAGGCCAGCGCTTCTTTGGCATCGACGACTTTACCCAGGAGGAAGACCTCCATGGCCCGGCGATGACCGATGATAGCCGTCAGGAGCTGACTTGACCCGAGCTCGGGCACCAGTCCGAAGCGGCCGAACGGCGTCGACAAACGGATGTCATCGGTCGCATAAACGAGATCGCAGTGGGGAAGAAGAGTGAACCCGACTCCGATGGTGGCTCCTTGAATGGCGGCAACCAAGGGCTTGGTCAGCCCAACTAATCCATTTAAAAATCGGCCCAGCGGCTCATCCGGCGCCATGCTGTAATTGTTCAGGAAGAAGGGGATATCATTCCCCGCGCAAAAAGTGTTTCCATTGGCCTGAATCAGCATACAGCGTAAGCTTTCATCCCGGCCGAGTTGATCAAAGGCGTCAGCGATCGCGCCATACATATCCCGGTCCAGGGCATTTTTTTTACTGACCCGATTCATTGTCAGGATCAGGACACCCTTATCAATCGCAACGACGATATCTCCAGCCATCCACGGACCTCCTTAAACCTCTTACGGCTCGGATCAGGGAAGCCGTTGCCCTGATCTGAAACTCTTTGCATGCACCCGCTACTTCCATATTATTTTCAAGTTGATGGGCAAGTCGACAAAGGCCTTCAGGATCTTCTCCTCGGTCTCTTGTTTGTTCAGCACCCCGCTGCCGGCATCAACGACCACCGCTGCATTCGTTGTTCCATTTTTGAGAGTTTCCGTCGCGATATCGGCAATCGTCCCGTTGCCGATGAATTTCGGAAGAAGCTGGCGAATCTTTTCCTGCACCGCCAGCTCGCGAAGACGGGGTTTGAATATTTTACCGACGGTTGTCGTGGGCAGTTCCGCCAGGGCGAGTATTTTTTTGGGTTTGGCGGGCGGCTCGGAAATATTTTCCGTCAGATATTTCTGGAGGTCTTCGATATCGAGGTCTTTCCCCGGCGCCCGGACAACGAAAATGACCGGCACCTCGCCGGCATACTCGTCGGGCATGCCGACGGCGGCGCTCATACTGACCCCGGGATGGGCGTTCGCCACTTCTTCAATGGCGGCCGGATCAATATTGTGCCCGCTACGAATGATGAGATCCTTTTCGCGTCCGGTTAAAAAAAGTCTGCCTTCGGCATTCATGTATCCCAAATCTCCGGTGACCAGCCAGCCTTCGCCAAGCAATGCTCCGGCATTATGCTGCGGGTCTTTGTATCCCGGGAATACCTGAGGTCCCCGAACCAGGACAGAGCCTACTTCTCCGACATCGCATTTCACCACGATTTCTTTTTCAACTTCATCCTGCTTTGCAACCGTAAGATCAGAGAAAGGAACCCGCATACCGGCCGAGCCCAGGATTCTTTTTCCCATAAAGGGATTGCTCGAAATCATGGCGCCCGTCTCCGTCATGCCGTACTGCTCACAAAGCGGCCGGCCGATCTTCTTTTCAAAACGCTCTCCGACCGGAACCGGGCACAGGGCGCCGCCCGTGAACCCCATCCGGATGGAGGAGATGTCGGCGTCTCCGACCGGGACGTCGGAAATGGCGACAATGGCCGTCGGCACGCCGCCGACAATCGTCGCTTTATACCGTTCGACAATTCGCCAATAGTTGCGGACGATGTCCTGGTTCCTCAAACCATAGGGCGACAGAATCACCTCATGGGCGCCGGCGGCCATTGCGGACATGCCCAATGATATCGTTCCTCCGACATGAAACATCGGCAGACAATTCAGGACGACATCGGTTTCGTCGATATGCCACATTTGGGCAAATGCCCAGGCGCCGTGAATCTGATTCCCGTGGGTGAGCTGCGTCAGCTTGGGAACGCCGGTCGTCCCGCCCGTATGAAACAATGCGGCAACCGTATTTCTTTCGATTTCTCTGTAAAAATTCAGGCGGTCGTCGGGATATTCCCGGACAGTTTTATCAAAATCATACATCCGGTCGTCTTTTACCGGCGGCCCCCCGATGACCAGTATCTTTTTGATCATACCGGCTCCGGCGATAACGGCCTGGGCTTTTTCCCAAATGTTCTTGTCGACACTCGGTCCGGGAACGACGAGAATTTCCGCATTTTCCGCGCGCAGCAAATCAACAATGACGTCCGGGCTCAAGAGATAGTTGATGCTGCTCACAATGCCCGCCGTCTGCGTCCCCCAGATCGTTGCCGGAATCTGGCTGTAGGTTGGAGAAAAAATAGCGACAACCCCGTCCTTCCTCGTGATCAAATCGTGCATCATGTTGGCCACGCGCGTAATCTCGCGCCACAGTTCGAGATTGCTGCGGGTATGGGCGGCATCATCCAGATTTCCTGAAGGGAGAACCGTTAACCCCGGCCTGTCCGGAAACAGAGTAGAAGTAGCGGTAAAAAGATCATAGACGCTTCTGGCCGGCACCAGTTCCTCATAAGGTTGTTTCTCCAGATATTCAATATCTTCAAAGTCTTTAATCGGGATAGTATACTTTGTTGTCTTCATGCTGATCCTCCGCTTTCTAATGTTTTTATCATGGTATGGCCGGCGGTCCGCTTTCCATGGACTGCCGCATACCTTCATCATTGCCTCAGTCGCCCGGGGGCATTGAATTGCTCAACCATGACCTTGGGTGCGCGGCATGAATGCGGTTCGGCAAATTCAGTCCGCTTCGTGCGAAGAAATGACTGATACCGGCAGGCCATTGTCGGCGGGGTTGTTTATAATCGGTGATTATCGGCTGCTCGGCCGACCGTTCACATTCCAATTGCAAAATGAAATGAATTCCTCCTCATTGTACTGAACTGAATAAAAATAAATTCCGCTTCTGCCGAATTTACCCTCAGCGCGGAATAACCGGCAACAGAACATGCGTAGCAGATTCGGCACTATGATAAACAGACTGAAATGCCGTCGTCAGTTTTTTCGCTTCATGCGCAATCTCGCCCGTATTCGGATTGCGGTCCCAGCGCGGGAAGTTGCTGCTGGAAATCTCGAGCCGGATTTTGTGACCCTTCTTGAAAACGATGCTCGTAGCCCAGAGGTCGATTTCATACTCGATGATCGCATTGGGCTCGATCAGGCTGGGCTCGCTTTTCCGGCCCTTGCGGTAGCGGGCCCGAATAATGCCGTCGACAACATTGAACGCGCGTCCGTCCGGGTAGACGTCCACCAGTTTTGCCGTAAAATCCGTATCGGTAGCGCTGCTGGCTGCATAGAGCTTCACAACAACCGGGCCGGTGACTTCTATTTCGTCGCCAATGACATCGCTGGTATACACCAGCACATCCAACCGCTCTTCGATGATTCTCTGATCAGCCGGGCCGCGGAGATAATAGGGGGGAAGGATATGATTGCCCCCGAGCGTTGGAACGGGTTCATAAGGATCATACACAAAATGATCCGCAGGTTCAGGGCCGGGAGCATCGAAAGAAAGCCTGCCGTCACCGTAAAGAGAATTGGCCTTTCCGGAACTATGCAGATAAAGAGGGGTGTATTTAGTTCGGGCCAGCGGCCATTCGTTTTCCCCGCGCCACACATTGTCGCCCATGACAAACAGTTTAACAGGGGGTTCATCGTTAATATTGTTCTGGACGCCTTTGAGCCAGTTGTCAAACCACTGCATATGGACGGACATCAAATCAGTCTTTCTTTCCAGCATCAGCGCGGAAGCGCTTAATCCGAAATTGAGCTGACCCACGGAATCAATCAGAATAAGGTGCGTCCACGGCCCGACCACGAGACGGGTCTTTTCCCTTGCTTCTTTCGATCCTGCCTCAGCGCGCATGCACTGGAAATGCGTTAAATCGGTATCCAGCATGATATCGTACCATCCCGCGAAGATGAGGGAGGGAACTTCGATTCTGTCGTGCTTATCGACAAGCGACCGGTCCTGATAAGGTTTGGCGCCGGGCCCCCAGTCGAGCGTGTCGTAAAAATTCGGAGCAAAACCGTTGCCCAGCTTCATTGCCGGGATATCCCGGAGTGGCAATGTCCGGAAAACATCTTCAATGCGATCGATGGAATTGAGCAGGCTCAACATTTCCGTAAACATTTCCGGCGAGCCCGCTTTGGACTTCAGGATTCCGTTCGGCCCCTGGAAGAGCAGGATCCATCCCACGGCCAGAGACAGCTCGAGGGCGCCGCCCCGATAGCAGTAGAAATCCTCCATGCCCGCAGAAAACGGGAAAAAGGCTTTTAAATGGGGCGGCTTGGTCGAAGCCGTCAGCCATTGCGTTGCCGCGTAATAAGAATAACCGAAGAGACCCACACTTCCATTGGAACAGGGGAGCGAAGCGGCCCATTCCACCGTATCGTACCCGTCCTCAGCGTCGGCGCGGTAGGGGTAAAAATCTTTGCCTTCCGATTCCCACCGGCCCCGGACATCCTGAACGATAACCACATAACCTGCCCTGGCCGCCTTGATCGGGTCCATCGTCTGAAATACAAAGGGTACGAAAGCTTTGCTATACGGGGTGCGCTGCACGAGGACAGGGAACTTCCCTTCCGCATGAGGGCGATAGACATCGGCCATCAACACAGCGCCGTCTCGCATCCGGGCAGGAACATTGTACTCGATGATGACGTCTTTCTTATTTTCCATGGCGATTCCCCTTTCGCTGTTGTCCGGTTCTTAATTCGATCTGAAGAATTTGGATTTGATCCTGTAGTATCCGCTCATGATTCCGCCCGGCATAGTCAAAATGATGAGGATATAAAGCAGACCGAAGATAATCGGCCAGCGTTCGAAGAGCGGGTGTATTTTGGCCAGGCTCGCGAGCCAGTCTCCAAAAAGGGTGACGACGGCCGCTCCGATGATCGGCCCGGCCAGCGTTCCCATTCCACCGACAATGGTCATCAACAGGGCGTTGACGGTTTGCCCGATGCCGAGAATGGAAGGCACGACGAATTGGTTCAGTATCGCATAGGCAATACCGGCTGAGGCGGCAAGCAAACCGGCGATGACATTGGAGAGCAGCTTGTACCGGAACACGTCAAAGCCCAATGCGGAAACGCGTACTTCGTTTTCGCGTATGGCTACGAGGATTTTTCCCGTCGGGGAATTCAGCAGACGGTACATGAAAAAAACGGTCAGAAAGAAGAGGACGATGGCGATGTAATAGCCCGTATATCTGCCCGACAGAATTTCCGGGAGCTGAAAGCCGAGTCCGTCCAAGCCCCCCGTCAGATCGCGCGATTTTTCGGCGGTGATCACGAACAATTCGGCAACGGCAAAGGTAATCATCGCATAGTAAACGGCTTTTAATCGCAAAGCCAGATAGCCGACGCAAAGGCCCAGAATCACAGCCAGAATGATAGCCACGACCACGGCGACCAGGAAGAATAAAGGTGTAGAGCCGAACTTGGATAAAATAATTCCGACGGCGTAAGCGCCGCTTCCGAAAAAGACGGCATGCCCCAACGAAAACACCCCCGTGAATCCGGCCAGCAGATTGTAGCTTACTGTAAAAGAAGCGGCGATCGTGATCGTCGCTACCATGTTCAGAACGAAACGGGAGCTTGTGAATGTCGGCAGAATCATCAGCACGATCATCGACGCCAGAAGGAGCCAGAAGGAGGGCAATTTCAGCCAATTCTTGTTGTTTGACATTATGCTGCCTCCTTCATACCGAGCAATCCGGTGGGTTTGATAATCAGGATAACGGCCATTAAAATGATATTTAAGGGAAGCGCGGCCGGCGGATAAACCCAGATGATATAGTTATTGGCCAGACCGACAATGATGCCGGCGACCATGGAACCGATGAAACTGCCCATTCCCCCGATGACCACCACGATGAAACTCAAGAGCAGGTATTGCGTGGAAAGAAACGGGCCGATCTGTCCCAGCGTAGGACCAATCATGGTTCCGCCCAGAGCGGACAAACCCGTGCCGAGGATAAAGACGAAGGCAAACACCCGCTTGATATTCACGCCGAGAATATTGACCATTTCCGCATTTTCCACACCGGCGCGAACGACTGTTCCCAGCCGGGTCCTGGTCAGGGAAAAATGAACAACCACAGCAACGAGTAAGGAAAAGCCAATGATAAAAAGACGGTAGATACTGATCGTAGCTCCCAGGATATTCACCGTACCATCCAGGAGCGCGGGCGTCGGGCTGGGGATCACGTTGGGGCCCCAGATGATCAGGACAATTTCATTGAGCACGATAAAGGCGCCTAACGTAATCAGGATTTGCCCTACATGGTTGCCATAGACCCGCCGGATGATCGTCAGTTCCATCACGAGCCCGACGGCCACTCCGGCGACCAGACCGGCAATCATCGCCAGAGCAACGCTGCCGGTGGAGGCGTAGGTATAGGTGCTGGTATAGGCTCCAATCACGAAGAAGCTGCCATGAGCAAAATTCATGATCCCCATTAATCCGAAGATAATGGACAGACCGCAGGCCATCATAAATAAAAGCATTCCCGTGGCCAGTCCGTTCATTGTCAAGGTGATAAAGATGTCCATTCCCGCTCCTGTTTTCTTAAGTTGTGCTGACTCCAAGATACTTATGCTGAAGATCCATATTTTTTTCCAACTCGGCCATCGGGCCCGAGGCTACGGTTTTGCCGTCACTCAGAATGGAGAACCGGTCGCCGATTTTCTTGGAGAAAGTAACATTTTGCTCCACAAGCAGTATGGAGGTGTGCTTCTTTAATTCCTGAAGCACTTTTCCCAGTTCGTTGACGACAACAGGCGCCAGTCCCTTGCTGGGTTCATCCAGCATCAGCAGTTTGTTTTTGTTGATCATGCCCCGCGCAACCGCCAGCATTTGCTTCTGGCCGCCGCTTAAACCTCCCGCCTTGCGGTTCCAGGCGAGTTGCAGATCGGGAAAGATGGATAGAATAAAGTCGAGACTTTTCTGGCACTCTTTTAAAGAGCCCTGCATGGCGACACGCATGTTTTCGGCAACCGTCAAAGTGGAAAATATTCCCTGGTCTTCCGGAACCAGCGAAATCCCCCGGGAAGCGATTGTGTAAGGGGGCAACCCCGCAATGTTGTTTCCTTCGTACTCAATTGCCGTGGACGGAACCAATCCCATAATACAGCGGAGCGTTGTCGTTTTCCCGGATCCATTGCGCCCCAGGAGGACGACGATCTCACCCTCATTCACGTCCAGGTCGACGCCCTGCAGTATATGAAACTCCCCTATGAAAGCTTGTAATCCTTTTATCCTGAGTAACATCAGTCTACATTTCTCCTCTTCCTTCATTCACCCAGATAAGCGGTTCGGACTTTTTCATCGGCCATGATGACATTGGGTTTATCCATTGCGACCATATTCCCGTTCAGCAGAACGGCAACTTCATCCACAATCGTGAGGAGAAAATCCATTTTGTGTTCCACAAGAACGATCGTCTTGTCCCCCTCTTTTTTTATTCCCATCAAAATTTCGAGGATGGACGGGACTTCCTCAACCGACATCCCGGCGGTGGGTTCATCCAGAAGAAGCACGTTCGGATCCTGGGACAGAATCATGGCCAATTCCAGTTTCCTCTTATCTCCGTGCGTCAGAACCGCAGAAGAGAGCGCCGCCTTGCCTGCCAGGCCGACTTTTTCCAGGTGCAACATCGCCCGCTCCATGCAAACCTTATCTTTCAAATGACTGGAGAAGATTTGAAATCCCTTTTGCCTTTTTGCTTGAACGGCCAGGCGCACGTTTTCGAGGGAGGTCAGGTTGGGAAACAAATTGATGTGTTGAAACGATCGGGCAATGCCCAGCATTGCCCGATCGTGGGAAGGCATGTTCGTAATCGTCCGGCCGGCATACACCACATCGCCCGAATCTGCTTTCAGCATCCCGCTGATCAGGTTCAGAAGTGTCGTCTTGCCTGACCCGTTCGTACCAATAATGCCTGTGCACTGCTTCTCTTTGATGTCAATGGAAACCTGGTTTACAGCTGTATTGCCACCAAATGATTTTGTCAGCAATGTGGTACTGATAATATTCATGTTCGCCTAGCCTGCCTCTCCGTTTTGTGCGCGGTGTTCACATATCCAAATTTTATCTCTTGTTCAGAACGGGTGGAGCCGTTTCTTCAGGCTTCAATGTTCTTTCCAAAACCGGAACAGCCCAATCGACGCCGGCTTTCTTCACCAAGTGGACGATATACATTTCCTGCAGGGCGGTATGGTCCTCAGCCCGCATAATTCTGATACCCTTCGCGGTATTGATGGTCATGCCTTCCATAGCTTTCACGAGCGCATCGGGATCCGTATTGCCATTGGTCTTCTTCAGGGCTTCACACATTAAAATGGCAGCGGCCATACCAACTTCCGTCGAGTAAGTCGGCGGCATGCCGTATTCTGCCTGGTAATTCTTAACCAGCCAATCATTAACCGGATTTTTGTGGAAGGTATAATAATAGAAACTGAACAGACGACCCAGTTGATCGGTGACATCCTTATACATACGCAACTGCATAATGTCGACGGTCGACGAGCTGATTTTTATTCCTGTCGGCTTGAAGGCTTCCATCATCTGATTCCAGGGAGAGTTAGCGCCTGCCCACCAAAGTGCGCAAAAAGCAGGTTTTGCCGCAACGATTTTCTGGAGAAAGGGTGTAAAGTCTGTTGTATTCAAGGGCACATAAACTTCATAAACCAGGTCAGCGCCCTTTTCGGCTAATACTTTTTTCAATGCTGCCATTCCTTCACGGCCGCCTGCTGTATCTTCAGCCAAGATGGCAACTTTCAATCCACGATCGCCCAGGGCATGTCCCCAGGCAATTGCATCCTGCAAATTATTGCGGTTGACCCGGAAGGTGTATTTATTCCAATTCGATCCGGTAATGCTGGATGCGGTCGATCCTGCGACAATGTGGGGTACTTTGTCTTTGGCTGCAATAGGCTGAATAGCCAGTGAATCGGCAGAGCCTGTTGCCCCAACCAGGAAATGAACTTTATCCTGATCAATGAGTTTCAATGCTTTTTGTCTGGCGATCTGAGGATTCAGCTGCGTGTCTTCTTTGATGATGACGATGGGCCGGCCGTTGATTTTGTTTGTTCCCTGCGTGGCATACTTGATTCCCAGTTCAAACCCTCTCTGGCATTCTTTGGCAAAATACTCGAGAAACCCGGTAAACGAATCGATCCGGCCGACTTTGATCGGCTCGGCTGCCGCCGCAACTGCTGCATTAACCATAAACAACCCTGCGAACACGTAAAGAAAAACCAAAATTGAAAGATGCTTTTTCATACTGCCCTCCTAAAAACCGCCTTTGGAGCGGATATTTTCTTGGTCCGGATTCAGCAAGCCGTCACCTTCTTACCAGGTGCCGCCTTCACCCTAACAGCTGCCCTGCATCACGGGAGGACGCCGAATCCATGAAACCTCCCGGCGGAGATGGATTTTAGGGAAGGTGGTCAGAAAAAACAACCTTGTATTATTATGTATGGACTATTTATTTTTTATAAATGGTTCAGGTAAGGGAAGAGAGATACGTTGTCAGGTTGGTCTTTTTCCCCTTGAGGCCGAGTTTTTTGCGAATGTGGTGCCTGTGGATTTCAACCGTGGCTTTGGAAATGTTCATGAGATCGGCGATTTCTTTCGTCATTCTGCCCTCCTTGATCATTCCGGCCATCTGCAATTCCCGGGGTGACAATTTCAGATGCTCCGCGGACAGTTTGCGGACAAAAGAGGATGTGACTTCTTTCAGATGGGCCTCGACGGCCCGAATGCAGTTCATTTCATTTTCTTTTAACGGGCTTTTCTTGAGCTTCTCGATATAGGGCATCACCAGCTGATTCAGAACCGAAAACACATTATCCTCGAGTTCGGTCTTGTCTTCATCCCTTTGCTTGAGAAGCACCCTGAGCGCCGCATTAAGCTCTTCCAGATTGCTGCTCTTTTCCTGAAGCTCGGCCTCTCTTCGGATCAGGGCCTGCTCATATTTCTTTCTGTCCGTGATATCGATATAGGAGGACACACTTTGTTTGGTTTCCGGGATCACCGCGATCGTATTCAAAACATCATGAATCTTCCCGTGTCGGTCCAAGAAGCGGAACTCATAGACTCTGGGCGCCAGGTCCGGATCGATACGACGGTCGCGGTGATACCGGAGGCTCCTGCCGACATCCTCGGGATGCATATATTCTTTCCAACTGTGCTTTCCCTGCCAGTAGTCTTTGCCGGCACCGGAGAGCTTTTCGAATTCCGAGTTGACCAGCGATATCATCGTGTCTTCCTCGGAGATCGACATGGCTGTTCCCGTTGTTTCAAATATGGTGCGATACAGGACATCCGATGCCTGCAGCTTCTGTTCAGCCAGCATGCGTTCCGTGATGTCCACCAGCGCCGCGACACTGCGTTTGGTCCCGGGGATCATCGACACGAGCATGATGACCTGTCGTGTATTTCCTTTCTGGTCCAGGAACTGGAATTCATATTTCTGGGGAGCCGAATCCGGATTGTTGCGCCGGTCGCGGTGATAACGAAGCATTCTTTTCAGATCCTTCTTATCAACGAACTCGCGCCAGCTTCGTTTTCCTTCCCAGAAGTCTTTACCGGCTCCGGAGAGCTTTTCAAATTCCGTATTGACGACCGATACCGTCGTATCGTCTTCTGAAATCAACATGGCCGTGCCGGTCGTTTCAAAAATCGTTCTGTAAAGATCCTCGGATGCGCGCAGCTGTTCCTGCGCCTGTCTGCGATCCGTCACATTCATGGTATTGCCCAGAATCATCTGCTCCGGGCCTACGGAATAAGGCCATACCCTCTCCATGACCCATCGTATTTGACCGTCCTTGGCGATGATCCGGAAGATATAGGGAACGCTGTTCTCCCCGCGAAGCATTCTGCGCGCCTCCTTCTTTACCCACTTCCTGTCATCGGGATGAATCAGGCTGTCGGCCTTGATCCCGATCATATCGGCTGCCGGGTATTGGGTGTACCTGGAAACGTTTTCGTTGACAAAAAAGAATCTTCCTTTGTGGACGAGGTAAATACCGGCGATGGATTTCTCCGCCAGAGCGATAAAGGTAGAATCAATTTTACGGGTATCAGTCTTCATGATGCATAACCTTGTTTCATTCATCAGACGGGTTAAAGAATATCATGCGGCGCAGATGAATGTCAATAATCGCACGCAATCCGCAATGCCTCTTCGCCGTCGAATCGATTCCCGAATTCAACTTCCTCCGTGTTTCCAACCTTCTTCTTTCAGGCATTTTTCATCCTGATGTATTATTCGGAGAGCTGGGAAAAAGCCAAAATAAAGGGCTTGCAGTACCATAGCCCGCAAACCCTTATATTTATTGGTACCTGGGGTGGGAATTGAACCCACACAGAGGCAAGCTCCGAGGGATTTTAAGTCCCTTGCGTCTACCAGTTCCGCCACCCAGGCCAACAGTCTTAAATCACGAAAGAAACTGCGCGGCTTATATTATTTTTGATCCAGCCTGTCAAGGATTTGCTGGCGGCTTTTCAAACCCCAGACGAGCTCTTTTTGTGCCTTGAAGCACCTCCGGGTTTTATGGTAAGCATCAGACACTTTCTGAAAAAGGACAACCTCATGCAAAACATCGATCTGGTCATCTCCGGCGGGACCGCCCTGCTCGTAGATAACAATAATACCTGTCTGGAAAATGCCGGCATCGCCGTCAACGCCTCTTCCATCATTGACATCGGCCTCAAAGATGACATTCTCCGGAAATACTCGGCCAGGAAAATAATCAACGCCGACCGCTCTCTGGTCATGCCCGGTTTCGTCAATACCCATAGCCATGCGGCCATGACCTGCTTTCGCGGGATCGCCGACGATCTCGAACTCATGGACTGGCTCAACAACTATATTTTCCCCGCCGAAGCGAAAAATGTCACCCCCCGTCTCGCCTATTGGGGATCGCTCCTGGCCTGCGCCGAAATGATCAAATCCGGAACAACAACCTTCTGCGACATGTATATCTTTGAAGAGGAAACGGCCCGGGCGGCAAAAGAGGCCGGCGTGCGCTGCCTCATCGGCGAGGTCCTGTTTGATTTCCCGTCGCCTAACTGCAAGACGCCGGAGGAAGGTCTGGCCTACACACGGCGGCTCGCCGAAAAATGGCGGGACGATCCGCTGGTCAATATTATCGCCGAACCGCACAGCCTTTATACCTGTTCGTCGGACCTGCTCAGGAAAGCGAAAATAATCGCCGATGACTACAACCTGATGATCGGCACTCACCTTCTGGAGAACCAGGCGGAACTCGATCAGCTTCGGCAAAAGTTCGGAAAAAGCGCCATCTCCTTTCTTGATGACATCGGTTATCTCAACGAAAGGCTGCTGGCCTTTCACTGTGTTTGTTTGTCACCCGATGAAATCAAGCGCCTCGGTGAAAAACACTGCAAAGTGTCTCACAATCCGGCAAGCAATATGAAGCTCGCCAACGGGATTCCGCCGGTTCCGGAGATGATCGAAGCGGGCATTACCGTCGGTCTCGGCACGGACGGCTGCGCCAGCAACAATACTCTCGATATGATCAGGGAAATGTCGACTGCCGCCAAACTTCACAAAGTCGCGAGCCTTGATCCCACGGTAATGGACGCTAAAACCGTCGTCCGCATGGCGACGCAAAATGGCGCCCGGGCGCTCGGCATGGAGCACCTTACAGGATCGCTCGCCGTCGGGAAAAAGGCGGACATCATCGTGATCGGCCTCGATAAGCCGCATCTAACACCGATTTACGATGCCTATTCTCATCTGGTTTATGCCGCCTGCGGCGCCGATGTCGATACGGTCGTTATCAACGGCAAAGTGGTCATGGAGGACCGTCGTCTTTTAACCATCAATGAATCCGAAGTCATGAACGAAGTTCGAGAACTCGCCGTTCAAATAAAAAAGAGTCTGAATTCATAAAAAGGAGAGCGTGAACTATGATAGTGAACAAACGGAAGTGTTCGCTCGTGCTGGTGCTGGCGGTGATTTTCATTGACTGGTGCGTCATGCCCGGTGTCTCCGGGGCCGCCGTAAAAGAGGTTACATTTTTCCCCAATTCCGCAAACGTAGAAGAAAGTGCGAAGATCAGTCCATCGCCCGCAGGCGCCGGCAAACAGCAGATGCTCATTGCTTTACCTGCGCAGACCGACCCGGAGTCGCTGGCGGTTTCCGTATCGGGAGCAAACCGGCTGAGAATTGAAGATATCCAGGTTAAACAGGTCCTGCGCGCCGATGAAAACAGGATTTCCCAACTGAGGGCCCAGCTCAAGAAAATCCGGAATGAAAAAAAAGAAATGCACGCCCGAAGCCAGGCGCTGGACATTCAACTTCAGTTCTGGCAAGCGCAGACCAAGGCCAAAACGAAAACGATCGCCGAGGCGGATGCGCTGGCGGCGACCATCGGAAGAAACAGCCGCAAAATCCTCACTGAAAAGAATTCCATCGAAAATGATCTGGAGCGCATCGAAAAACAAATCAAGGAACTTCAGGACAGCATCACCCAGACCGCCGGAAAGAATGAAAAGGCCTGGGAAGCCGTCATTACACTATCCGGAAGCGCGGGCCAGGAGGCGGTGCTTCAGTACAGCTATATCCTGAGCGGCTGCGGCTGGCAGCCCCTTTACCGGCTGGAGGCGCTGCCTGCTTCCAATACGGTCGTCTTTTCCTGGGATGCGGAAATCTGGCAGTCCACGGGCACCGACTGGAATCCCGCCCAGATCCGGATTGCCACGCTGCAGCCCGTCCGGACCCTTTCACCCCGGGACCTGCCCGAGTGGGTCATCAGGCCGAAAACGGCCGAGGTGTATAAATCATCGCCCAGAGAGAGGTCAGCGCCGGCCAGGCTTAATCTGTCCGACGCCGATCATACCGCGGAAGAATCGGCCCCGGTCGAAACGACCCATACGAATTACTCGGTCTGGACGCTGGGCAAGAAAACGATCACGGCAGGCCCCCGGCAGCGTTTAAAAATCAAAGAGGAATCATGGCCCGCCCGTTTTGTTTTTCTGGCCCGTCCGAGCTTGTCACCGCAGGCGTTTCTTCAAGCAGGCATTAAGCTCGCCGCACCCGTTGATGTCCCCGCCGGACAGGCGACGTTCGTCATCGACGGCGCTGTGCTCGGCAAGCGGACCTTCGCCCTTGCCGGAACCGAAGCGGATATTTATTTCGGCAGCACTCCTTTTGTCACCGTCACTTCCTTAACCATGACCGATCAAACGGGCGGGGCAAAATTCTTTCAGACCAAACAAACACGTCAATGGCGGTGGCTCATTGAAGCGCGCAATGACGGCCGTACGGCGGCCCGGGTGCGCGTCGAAGAACCCATTCCGCAGCCCCGCGATGAGAGAATAAAGCTGTCCTTCAACCATCAGCCGGACCCGTCGGAAAAAGATTCGGCTAAATTGGTCTGGTTTTTGGACGTGCCGCCTTCACAAACAAAACGGATCGAGACCGGCGTCACGATGGAAGCCCCCCGGGATATGCGGATTGATTTCGGCTGGCGACGTTAGCGAAACTCCAATTCCAAGGGCATTAGCTAGTTTCGCTTATCCCGCACCGCGGAGGGCGGAATGCCCGTGGTTAGTGAAACTCCGATTCCAAGGGAATCAGCTAGTTTCACTTATCCCGCATCGCGGAGTGCCGAAGGCCCGTGGTTAGTGAAGTGCGTCATGAATCTCTTTGCACGGACTGAAAACGCATTACACCAGAACAAGGGGTTGCAACCCCTTGTTCTAAAGCGAGCGGAGTTGCAGCAATTACTGAAACGCCGCACTAAATTTATATAAAGAAGTGTTAGACGCACGACACCAGTTTCACTTATTCCGCGTCGTCGAAGACGGCGATTCTTTATTCTCAACGACTGAAGCCGCTCAGAGAAGCGGCGTTTTCCAAAAAGAGTTCCCCCCTCTTCATTCCAGATGCCCCGGGGGTCTCTTCATCATAAAGACAGCGCTTGCCGACCCCCAATCCTTCCGCAGACGAACCAAAAGCAATAGCGGCATCCCTGAATACGGCGCACTGCATTCATTCAAGAATTGCAGGAAATCCACCAGCCGGTTCAGGTGAAGCATTTCCGGCATTGACATCACGCGCGCGGGTATGAAATATAGGGCCCATGCCAGACAAGGGAGAAAAATGTTGCCGAACAATCATCCGGAAGTCCTGACCGCCAGGTATATTGAACGCCACGCCGGCGATGTCATGATCGCCGATTACCGCCGCCTTCTGCACGACATTAAAATCATGGGAAACCGCAGCGCGGCGCACTCCGGGACGGCACACTCTATGGCCGATCTGCAGAAACGATTTGCGGCTTCGCGCAGCCGTCTGGAGAGTCGGAAACGGAAGGTCCCGGACATCCGGTTTTCTCCCGAACTGCCCATTACGGCGAAACGCGACGTGATCATCGATACCCTCCGCCGACATCAGGTGGTCATCATCACGGGCGAAACCGGATCGGGAAAAACGACGCAGATCCCCAAGATGTGCCTGGCGGCCGGTTTCGGCCTGCGCGGCCTGATCGGCCTCACCCAGCCGCGCAGGATCGCCGCCGTCAGTATTGCCGCGCGCATTGCCGCGGAACTGGGTCAGTCTTCGGGAGAGGCCGTATCGTATAAAATCCGCTTTGAAGAAAAAACATCGGCCCAGCCGCTGATCAAAGTCATGACGGACGGCATCCTCCTTGCCGAAACGGTCCACGACAGGGATTTGCTGGCTTATGACACGATCATCGTGGATGAAGCCCATGAACGCAGCCTCAACATCGACTTCCTCCTCGGGTATCTCCGCACGCTGCTGGGCCGGCGAAAAGATCTGAAGGTGATTATCACGTCCGCGACGATCGATACGTCAAAATTCGCCGAGGCATTTGACCAGGCCCCGGTGATTGAAGTTTCCGGAAGGATGTACCCGGTTGAGGTGCGCTATCACCCGATCGATCCCGTCCGGGAGGAAAAAGGCGAAACCACGTACGTCGATGAAGTTGTCGTCTGTGTGGAAAAATTGCAGCAGGAAAGACATTTTGGAGATATCCTGATCTTCCTGCCCACCGAGCAGGATATTCGCGAGGTTTGCGGACGTCTGGCGAAACGATCGTCGGGTCTCATCCTGCCCCTTTATGCCCGTCTGTCGGGCGGCGCCCAGAGACTTGTTTTCAGCCCGGCTGCCGAACAGAAAATCATTGTCGCCACCAATATCGCGGAAACGTCTTTGACGATTCCCGGCATAAAATATGTGATTGATTCCGGACTCGCCCGGTTTCTGGAATACAATCCCCGGAGTCAAACCACCGGTCTCCCGATCAAGCCCGTCTCCCGAAGCAGCGCCGAACAGCGCAAGGGCCGATGCGGCCGCGTGCAGAACGGCATCTGCATCCGCCTATACTCCCGCGAGGATTTCGCGGACCGGCCGCTCTATACAACACCCGAGATTCTGCGGTCCAATCTGGCCGGAGTCATTCTCCGTATGCTCGCCCTGAATCTCGGTTTGATCACCTCGTTTCCATTCATCGACCGGCCGCATCCCAAAAATATCCGCGACGGCATTGAAATCCTGCGGGATCTCGGCGCGATTGCGCGCGACGACACGGATACTGAGGCTGAACGTTATAAACTGACCGACATCGGGTTGGCCATGTCCCGGCTGCCCCTGGACCCCCGGGTGTCGCGAATGATCATTGAGGCCGAGAAAGAAGGCTGTCTCAATGAAATTGCCGTCATTGCCGCGGCGCTTAGCATTCAGGACCCCCGGGAACGCCCCTATGATAAGGTCGATCAGGCTCAGGCCGCCCACGCACTCTTCCAGCATCCGGAATCGGATTTTCTCACCTACCTGCACATCTGGAACCATTATTCCGAATCTCTCGAAAAGATGCAGTCCCAGGGTACATGGAGAAGATTCTGCCGGGATCATTTTCTTTCCTATCGCCGGATGAGGGAATGGCGGGATATCTATCAGCAGATTCTGGAAATCACCGGCGGGAGCCGTCCGGCGCGACGCGCCGGCAAACAGGCGAAAATAGACATCGATCAAGCGATCGCCGACAAAATCCATCGCTCAATTCTCAGCGGATACCTGTCCAACATCGCCCAAAAAAAAGAAAAGAATTTCTACACGGCGGCAAAGAGCCGTGAGGTCATGTTATATCCCGGCTCGGGCCTTTTCAATCGGGGCGGACCCTGGATCGTCGCTGCGGATATCAGCCTGACGTCCCGGGTGTTTGCGCGCAACGCCGCCAATATCAAGAGCGAGTGGCTCGAAGAATTGGGACGGGAGCACTGCCGATACATCCACTGGGCGGCGCACTGGGAAAAAAACCGCGGCCAGGTCGTCGCCCTGGAGAAAGTCATCTTATTCGGGCTGACGATCGTTGATCAGAGGACGGTTTCATACGACCGGATCAATCCCCAGGAAGCGAAAGCCATATTCATCCGTGAGGCGCTGGTCGAAGGCGAAGTCGCGCGCCGGCTCCCTTTTCTCGAGCACAACTTGGCTTTATGGGAAAAGACGAAGTCCGTGGAGGATAAGCTGCGTAAGCGCGGCATTGCCGTCGATTGCGAAACGATCGCCGGGCTTTATGACCGGAGGCTTCCCGAGCTTTCGGATATCCGAACCCTGCAGAAGCTGATCAAGGACAGAGGCGGCGATGATTTCCTACGGTTTCGCGAAGAGGACCTCATCGCCCGCGATCCCGATCCGGGGGACTTGCAGCACTATCCGGATCACATAAAAATCGGCAAGGCCTCGCTTGCCTGCCGGTACCGGTTTGAACCGGGCAAGGCCGAGGACGGCGTTACGGTTCAGGTGCCTCTCGGTCTGGTCTGCCGGGCCGCTTCCGAAAACATGGAACGCCATCTGCCGTCCCTGCTTCTGGAGAAAACGCTGCATCTGCTGAAGTCTCTGCCCAAGCAGGCCCGGCAGAAGCTTCCGCCGGTTCTTCACATAGCGGAATCCTTCGGCCGGCAGAGCGGGCTTGAGGAAGCTACCTTGCCGCAGGCTCTGAGCCTTTTTTTATCCCGCGAATATCAGCTGACCGTTCCGGTCGATTTCTGGACGCAGGCTCAATTGCCCGATCATTTGAATATCCGTTACAGTGTGATCGACGATCGCGGATGTGAAATCAGGACGAGCCGCGACATCGGAGAACTGCAAAGAGATCTGGCCTCGGAAGTGGAGCGCACGTCTCTTGCCGCCTATCGCCGGCAGTGGGAGCGGGAATCCGTCACCACCTGGGATTTCGGAGCGTTGCCCGAAAGCATTGAGCTTACCGGAAAACACGGGCTGACGGGCTACGCCTATCCGGCGCTGCACGTCGTCGACGGCGTCGTCAGTCTCCGTCTTTTTGCCGATCCCCGGGAAGCTTCTGCCAATCAGCGCCGGGGCGTCGGCGCGCTTTATGAAGTTTATTTTGCGGAAAAGCTGAGGCAACTCAGAAAGAATATCGTTCTCATAGGTGAAATGAAAAAGCAGGCGGCGGATATCGGCAATCCCAGACACATCGAACAGGCCGTCCTCGATCGCGTTAAACGGGATCTGTTTCATCATGCCTGGCGCAGCCCCGAAGAGTTCACAAAGCATGCCGAAGCGGTCGCTCCCCGGATCCTGCCCTACGGACAGCAGGTCATGGACGCCATAGCCCCGGTTCTCAGACATTTTACGGAAGCACACGATGTGCTTGAGAAGCTTGCGCAGAAAAACCGGTCGCAGACCTCCTTGAGCCAATTTCTGAAAGGAAGCCGTCAGGCACTCTCCGAACTGGTTCCCGTCCATTTTCCCGACCTTTATTCCTTTGACCGTCTGCGCAACTTACCGCGCTACATCAAAGCGCTCGCGATACGGGCCCAGCGGGGAACACTGAACCTTTCGGCCGTGGAAAATAAATTGCGGGACGTCGCCGTTTATGAAAGTCAGCTTCAGGACATCACAAACCGTATGACCGCTGCGGCCTCGGAAGAAAAGAAGCAAAAGGTGGACGAACTTTACTGGATGATCGAGGAGTACAAGGTATCGCTCTTTGCCCAGGAACTCAAAACCCCCTACCCTGTTTCGCCCAAAAGGATCCGGCAGCTGATTGACGAAATCGAACAGATCGTCTGTTGATTCCGATGACGGGCCTTCGGAGATGCCCGGGATGACTATTTTCCCCCGGCAAGCACTGACGCTTCCGTTAATGGGGTCATCATCGAAATGGTCATGAGCCGGAAGGGTCGGCGATGAAGCTTTCGATCTCCCGCTCAGGTCATTTGCCCGACCGAATGACGTCGGCAAATCCTTTCATGGAATTGATAATGGTCGCATCGTCGACGCAGAACGCAATACGAAAATATCCCGGACAGCCGAAGCCGCTGCCGGGCACGACCAGGATATTTTTCTGCAAAAGCCTCTCCACGAATTCCACGTCATCGGGAATCGGACTCTTCACAAAGAGATAAAAAGCACCCTGGGGTTTGGTAAATGTGTAACCGGCCCGGGCCAGTCCGTCGCAAAGCAAATCCCGCTTCCTTTGATAAACCTGTACATCAACCGTGATATTCTGAAGTCTGGCCACAATGCGCTGCATGAGCGCCGGCGCATTCACAAATCCCATAATCCGCGTGCATAAAATCAAGGCCGTGATCAGATCATCCGCCTCGTGAATTTTCGGGTGAACGGCTATGTAGCCGATTCTTTCTCCGGGCAAGGACAATGTTTTGGAATACGAATAGGCGATAATGCTGTTTTCATAAGCCTTGAGGATGCTGGGCACCTCAATTCCATCGAAGACGATCTCCGCATAGGGTTCATCGGCGATCAAATAGATGGGTTTATACAAGAGCCTGCCTTTGTCTTTCAGCAACCGGGCAAGATCCGCGATGTTCTTTTTACTGTATACCTTACCGGTCGGATTGTTGGGTGAGTTGATGATAATGGCTTTCGTCTTCGGGGTAACGGCTTTCGCAAGAGCGGCGATATCCAGTGAAAAATCTTCTTTTGTCGGCACGTATTTTACCACGCCGTTGTAGTTTTCGATGTAGAAGGGATATTCGACGAAAAAGGGCTTGAAGATAATCACCTCATCCCCCGGATCAAGGAGCGACTTCAGAATGACATTCAGCGCACCGCCCGCACCGCAGGACATGACGATATGATCGGCCGTCATTTTCAGACCGCAGGTTTGGCTGATCTTTTCGGCGACGGCCTGCCTCGTTTCCGGATACCCCGCATTCGGCGTATACCCGTGTTTAAGGACGATCTCCTCATCGGCGACTTTGATCAGTTCCCGCTTGAATTCCCGGGGATGTTCGACGTTGGGATTTCCCAGGCTGAAGTCAAAAACGTTGTCCGCACCGTGTTTCTTTTTCAAGGCAATCCCTTCCTCGAACATCTTGCGAATGGCGGATGACTGGGAAATGGATGCTTTAATTTTTTTTGATATGCTCATGACAAAATCCTTGCCGGTTCAGCAGGGCTCACCCGAAGCGCCTCCGGCCCTCAAAAATTTTCTTTCAGATATTCACAAATCACGCTGAAATCCTGAAAAGGCCTGTACGGGGTCGTTCCTTCTTCCTCACACTGGCGCAGGAGCACGTCTTTGGCAAAAACCAGGTCCGCGCATCGCGACGGGCAAATATCGGAATGACCATTGCCGACATAGATAATGGTCTCATACATCAGCCGGTGGTCGTTCAGGATTTTATTCTTGCATGTGCCGCAGCGGCCGCATAACGCATTGGCCTCCGGAAAATCGAAGGTCAGCGTCGCCTGTCGGCCGAAAGCGACGGTATTGGAATAGAATTCAATTTCACCCAAACGATGTTTTTCCATAATGGCCCGAATGTAAAAATCAAGTCCGTCGGAAACGATCTTCACATCCACGCCTTTCTTCTTCGCCAGACGGTAGAACTTCGTAAAGAAGGGATCGAGCGCCGCCAGCTTCAGAACGAAAGCGTTCAAGCGCGCCGGCTCGGCGCTAATAAGCGGCGCAATCCTGCTGTAAGCCGCACGCGAACCGATGCTTCCCCGGACGTACTCACGATCAATGTGTTCCCAGCTTTCTTTCGTAAAGTGGCTTAAAACCCGGTTGCCGACATCAACGGTACAAATCGTCCCGTCAAAATCACTGATCACCAGCGCCTTCTTTTGTTTAAAGACCATGATGTGTTTTTTGCCGATGCGCGCTTGCGGCTAACGCTTGCGGCGCTTCAATATGACAAAGACGCCCAGCACGATCAGGATCACCGGCAATATAAACTGGGAATACTGATGCAGATTAAAGCCGTAAATTTCGATAATGAGAAAAACGACGCCCACGGTCGCAATGAACCAGCCCTCGATGGCCCTGACTTTGTAGATCAGCGTGCTGATTCCAATCACGATGAGCAAAATGGGCCAGGTCTGGCCGAAGTTGTAACTGGTGGTTTTGTGGATAAAAATTAAGACGCCCAGAGTAATTAGAATAAGTCCGCCGGTAATAACATTCCTCTTTTCATTTGGCATAGAAAGATCTCCCTTGGTATTTTTTTATGTATCGGCCGGGCGGTCGCCCGCCGCCTTTCGGTTACTTTTCCAGCAATTTCAAAAACGGCTTGAACAGATCGATCGGAATCGGGAAAACGGTCGTGGAATTGTTTTCCGCGGCAATCTGGTTCAGGGTCTGCAAATAGCGCAACTGCAAAGACATGGGTTGAGTTTCCATCAGAGCGGCGGCGTCAATCAGCTTCTGCGCAGCCTGGAATTCTCCTTCCGCGTTGATGACCTTGGCCCGTCTTTCTCTTTCGGCTTCAGCCTGCTTGGCCATGGCGCGCTTCATCTCTTCCGGCAGGTCGATGTGCTTGACCTCGACCAGGGAAACTTTTATGCCCCAGGGATCCGTGCTGCGGTCCAGAATTTCCTGCAAGTGCAAATTGATCTTTTCCCGCTCCGACAGAATTTCGTCGAGCTCCACCTGACCGCAGACGCTGCGCAGGGTGGTCTGGGCAAGCTGCGAGGTCGCGAAAAGGTAATTTTCAACGTTGACCACCGCGGCATTGGCGTCCAGCACCCTGAAGTAGACGACAGCATTGACTTTGATTGATACGTTGTCTTTGGTGATGACGTCCTGAGACGGAACATCCATGGTGATCGTCCGCATGTCGATCCGGACAATCTTATCAATGCCCGGAATAATAATGATGAGGCCCGGCCCTTTGAGTTCGCGAATTCGCCCCAGGCGGAAAACAACCGCCCGCTCATATTCATTGAGCACTTTAATCGCCGAAGCCAAAAACATGACGACCAGCACGACAACGACCAGCAGGGGTATCGGTAAAGATCCCAACATAATAATTCCTCCTTATATGTCGATCAGGTATTGTTTTCTTTCTTAACTTCCTCTACGCTCAGATTCAATCCGTCCACTTTCACGATCCTCACTTTCGCACCGCGGGGAATGAACTGACCACTCTGCGCCGTCCAGTACTCTCCCTTGAAAAAAACCTTTCCCTTGCCGCCGGCGTCGATATCTGAACTGGCTTCGCCTTCGCCGTTAATCATCGATTCCGCGCCTGAATAGTGCTTCCGCATCTGCGCCTTAATGGCCAGCCATATGACAACGATAAAAAACCCTGACGCGACAAGCACCGCCGGAATCAAGACCTGCAAAGAGAGCCGTAACGCCGGTTCCGGCGTGTCAAAAAGCATGAAGGATCCCAAAGCGAGGGAGATCACGCCGCCAACTGTCAACATACCATGACTCATAATTTTTATCTCCGCGATAAATAAGATAATGCTGAACAAGATGAGCAAGACACCCGTATAGTTCACCGGCAGAGTGGAAAGACCGAAAAATGCCAGCAGCAGGGATATGCCGCCGATCACGCCGGGCAAAATCGCACCGGGTGTGGAAAATTCGAAATAGAGGCCCGCCAGACCGATCAGCAAGAGCAGATAGGCGATGTTGGGATTGGAAATCGCCGCCAGAATCCCCTGCCGCGTTCCTATCTTCTTCGTCTGGGTGACGGCATGGGCCGAGGCTATCTTTCTTTTGCTGCCCTGAACCATAACTTCTTTCTGATCAATCGCGATCAATAACTTTTCAATATCCGGCGCCACCACATCGATGACATGCAGCTTCAACGCCTCATCCGCTGTGATGGACTCGCTTTTCCGTACCGCTTTTTCCACCCATTCCTCGCTGCGGCCCCGAATCTTGGCGATACTGCGGGCGTAAGCCGCCGCGTCATTCTCGACTTTCTTGGCCATGGTCTTATCCATCTCGGTGCTGCCCCCGATGCCGATCGCCACGGGATGAGCGGCGCCGATGTTGGTACCGGGAGCCATGGCGGCAATATGCGCCGCCTGAGCGATGATGACTCCTGCCGAAGCGGCCCGTGCGCCCGACGGATAGACATAAACGATGACCGGTATCGGAGCATTGAGAATGCTCTTCGCAATGTCCCGCATGGCCGTATCCAGGCCTCCGGGAGTATCCAGCAAAATGATTAAACCCTCCGCACCGGTTTTTTGCGCTTCCTCGAGAGTGTCCGCCACGTATTTCGCCGAAGGGGACGTAATCACGCCCTCCAATGTCATGACGTGAAACACGGGTTTCTTATCCTGCGCCAGGGCGGCGCCGGCGGCAGCGATCAGGAACAGCACCAATAAAAAGGACATTCTTTTTACCATGACGGCACCTCTTTCAGTCCTGGTCATCTTTTCCACTGTTCAATTCTTTCATGATCAGCTGGACATCTTCCCATACTTGTTTCTTGGCCGATGGGTTTCTTAACAGATAGGCGGGATGATACGTCGGCATCAGCTTGATCCCTGCGTATTGATGAAAACGCCCGCGCAGCACGGTAATGGGGGTCTCGGTCGCAAGAAGCGTCTTCGCGGCAAAAGACCCCAGGGCGCAGATGATCCGGGGAGATATCATCTGCAGCTGCTGCTTTAAATACGGCTCACACAGGCGGATCTCATCCGGCAGCGGATTGCGGTTCCCGGGCGGCCGGCACTTGAGGATATTGCAGATATAAACATCTTCTCTCGCCAGGCCCATGGCTTTGATGATGTTGGTCAGAAGCTGTCCCGCCCGGCCAACAAACGGCAGGCCCATGGCGTCTTCGTCCGCGCCGGGCGCTTCGCCGACAAAAACGATTTCAGCCCGCGTGTCTCCGTCTCCGAAAACGACATTCTTTCTGGTCTTCGATAACGGGCACAAATAGCATCCGGCAGCCTCCCGGCAAAGATCGTCGATCGTTTTTTTCGGCTTCCCGGCGCCGGTGTCGCTTTCTTTCCGAATCGGCGCAGTGTTTTTCCAGGCGACGTCGACATACAGATGATCGGCATTGGCGAGTTGGCCTTTGACGGACTTGACGAGCGAGAGCAATTCTTCCCTGAGCTCAGCAGAGGATGTCGACTTGAGCCTGTCCGTCATGGTTTATTGCGCGCGCCTTTCTTTCGCTGCAGCGTTTTGATATGGTCCAGGATCCGGTGGGCGGCCGCCAGCTTGGTCATCTTTCCCAGTGCCGTCGTTTTTCCGTTCCGGTCGATGATCGTAATGATATTCGTGTCCGTCTGGAAGCCGGCGCCTTCCTCGCGAAGACTGTTCGCGACGATCATATCCATATTTTTTTTGGCGAGCTTCTGCCGCGCATTGGCGAGCAGATCCTCGGTCTCCATGGCAAAACCCACCAGCATGCCTTTTATTTTCTTTCTGCCCAGTTCAGCGATGATGTCGGGGTTGCGGGTCAGGGCAATTTCCGTCATTCCCTTATCCTTCTTGATTTTTTCCGCCGACAAGGACGCCGGCCGATAATCAGCCACCGCAGCCGCTTTGATAATCACCGTCGCCTCGGCGCAATGGTCCATCACGGCCTGATACATGTCCAGCGCAGTTCGGACGAAGATCATCTTCTCCACCGCGGGCGGGGTTATTTTAGTGGGCCCGCTGATCAGTGTCACCGCTGCGCCGCGCTGTTGTGCGGCGGCCGCGAGCGCGTAACCCATCTTCCCTGAGGAAAGATTCGTAATGCAGCGCACCGGATCCAGCGGTTCTTCCGTCGGCCCTGCGGTAACGAGGATCCTTTCCCCGGACAAATCCTTGGGGGTCAAAAGGGATTCGACCGCGTCCACAATCGCCGGGATTTCCGGCAGGCGCCCCGAACCGGACGTTTTGCAGGCCAGTTCCCCCACGCCGCTTTCCATGACCGAGTAACCATATTGCCGCAGCTTCCGGATATTATCCTGCACAATCGGATTGGCGAGCATTTTGTCGTTCATTGCGGGGCAGATCAGCGTCGGCTTGTTTTGCGCCATGAGCGTCGTCGTCAGGAGATCATCGGCGATCCCGGAGGCGATCTTCCCGATCACGTTTCCCGTTGCGGGCGCAATGACAAACGCATCCGCATAATCGGCCAAGCTGATATGCGCCATGTCGTATGAATCATCCGGATCGAACGTTTCCGTATAAACCGGACCCTGAGACAGCGTCTGCAGGGTAAGCGGCGTAATAAATTGCGCCGCGTTCTTCGTCATGATGATCCGAACCTGCGCTCCTGCTTTGACGAGAGCGCGGGTCAGCTCCGCCGATTTATACGCCGCAATGCCGCCGGTAATTCCCAGAACGATCTTTTTATTTTCCAGCATGAGTTTCAGATCACTTCGATATTTTTTTGAGAATATAACAGCGTTTCAAGGCAAGATCAAGGTTTAAAGTCTTTTGATTTCGCCGATGCAAAGGGATATTTCTCCTTGCAATGCACGATAAAAATCATTATGAAGGCGCGGGTTCCATCAAATCAAAATTCGAGGAGCGAATGATGAAACGGATAGGCGTTTATATGGCGATCGCGGTGATTGTTTTATTGGCCGGAACAGTCGGCTGGCTGTATTTTGCCGATTATCTGGATCTTGAGAAACCGGTCGTCAAATTAAACGAGAACATTGTCGCAATCGGCAAGAAGAAAGAGATCGGCATCACGTTTGCCGATTCAGCCAGCGGCTTGTCCCGTCTGACCATAGAGATTGTTCAGGACAACAAACCGCGTATCATCGCCGAAGAGTCTTTTCCCTCCCGCGGGGTCAGACAGAAGGCTATCCGGCTCACCCTGGATACCGAAGCGCTGAAACTCAAGAACGGCCAGGCGGTTATCAACATAAAAGCCGTCGACTGCTCACTTTTCAAGAATGAAACATTACTGGCGACGCAAGTCAAGATTGACACCGTGCCGCTCCAGATATCCGTTCTGAATCCCGTGAACTATATCAACCAGGGCGGGACCGGTTTTATCACCTATCGCACATCCAAGCCGACAACCCTGACGGGCGTTTATGTGGATGACAAATTCTTCCCGGGGCACACCATCCTGATCAACAACAGGCCCACATCAGTCGCCTGCTTCGCACTGGCGATGGATGCCGCGAATGCCAAAACAAAAATAGCCATCTGGGCCCGGGATGACGCCGGCAATGAAGCCCGGAGCGCGATGCCCTATGCGATCAAGCCCAAAAAATTCCGCTCCGACAAAGTAAATCTGAGCGACACGTTTCTCCAGAATATCATGCCGGGATTTCAGTCGTCGACCCCCCAGCTGCAGGGGAAGTCCGCCGTGGACGTGTTCGCGTATGTCAATGGAACCCTGCGGGAGGAAAATACGAAAACCATTCAGGCGCTTTGCAGCAAATCCGTCAATAAACGACTGTGGGAGGGTCCGTTTCTGAGAATGCGCGACGCCAAACCCATGGCGCTCTTCGGCGATCAGCGCACCTATCTGATTTCCGGTAAATCCTACGGAACCTCCGTCCATCTGGGCGTCGATCTCGCCTCCACCGCCCATGCCCCGGTGGAAGCGGCCAACCACGGAATCGTTGTCTTCGCCGGCCCGCTGGGCATATACGGAAATGCCGTTATCATCGACCACGGTCTGGGATTGTTCAGCCTGTATGGACATCTGTCTTCCATTGAAACCGCAGTCGGCAAAACGGTTAAGAAAGAGGAAAAAATCGGAGTTTCCGGCATGACGGGACTCGCCGGCGGCGATCATCTGCACTTCAGCATTCTTGCCGGCGGGCAGTTTGTCAATCCCCAGGAATGGTGGGATCCGCACTGGATCGAAGACAATGTGATGAAAAAAATGGCCATCTAAAGGTTTACGGTTCAGGGTTCACAGTTTGAGGGTCACACTTCTTGCAGACAAATGCGCTGCATGGGTGACCCTTCACCCTTCACCCTTCACCATTCACTAAACGTCAGCTTTTATTGATGTCCCGATGAGAGGTGTGTACGATGTATTCCAGGGATTGGAAGTATGAGCTGAAACGGTTGGCCATCACAACCGACCGATGCTTGCCTCCGGTGCATCCGAAAGCAATGGTGAGGCGGGCCTTTCCCTCCTTTTCGTAAAGCGGGATGATAAAGTCCAAGACCTCAATTGCTTTCGTCATAAATTCTTTGCACTGTGGATTGTCCAATACGTAGTCTTCCACGGCCCGATCATGGCCATTACAATTCTTCAGGGCATCGACATAATAAGGGTTGGGCAAAAACCGCACATCAATCACCAAATCCGCATCTGACGGCAAACCATACCGGTACCCGAAAGACATCACACTGATGATCATTTGTTTCTGGCCGGAGGACGGCAAAAAATGCCTTTGAATCGTATCCTTGAGCTGATGGACATTGGTCGTCGTCGTATCAATAATGGTATCCGCCATCTTTCTCAGCGACGAGAGTTTGGCCACTTCCAGTTGAATGCCCTCCAAAATCGAACCGGTCGCGGAGAGCGGATGATTGCGCCTCGTTTCGCTGAACCGGCGCAAGAGCGATTCCTCACCGGCTTCGAGAAACAAAATCTCAATTTTGTATCCCTTTTCCTTAAGGCGTTCAAAGATGCGCTGGTATTTTTCCAGAAAGCTTCTTTCCCGCAAATCCATCACCAGCGCCACTTGCTTGATCTTCGGTGTTGATAGGAGGGTTATGGAAAGAAACTTCGGCAGTAAAACGACGGGGAGGTTGTCGACGCAAAAGAAGCCGATATCTTCAAGTGCCCGAAGCGCGGTACTCTTGCCGGAACCCGACAATCCCGAGATGATGACCACTTGGATGTCCTTCAATTAATCCACCTCGCTTATTTTTTGTATGGCTTTCGATAGCAGATTCTTGTTGAAATAGCCAGTCCGGGGAATATCCATCCGGATGAGAGGCAGCCGCGTCTTCATGATCTCGGTTTCCTCAAGACGGCAAGCGCCGCAGCCCCCGTCCGTCCGGTCCACGTCGATGATGAAAGCCAACTCTGTTTCTTTCTTGATTTGCTCTGCGGGGACCAGCCGGTTTACGGCCATGACCCCGTCTTCGTTCGTGTGAAAATAGTCCCTGATTTTTTTGTGGCCGGAAACAACGAGCTTGCCGCGACGATTCTTCCGGACCACAACGCGGTCGTCGGCTATCCAGACGTACCCTTCGCCGATCGCCTGCAGCAGCGTTGTCGTCTTGCCGATTCCGCTTGGCCCCCTGACCAGCAGACCCCTTCCTTCGGCCTCCATGGCGATGCCGTGAACGGTTGTGCGCTTTTTTATTTGCTCCTCCAGGATTGCCTGGAAACGGCTTTCGAGGAGACTTTCAGGCAGTGAAGAAACAGCGGCCGGAATCCGCCACCGTTGGAGTTTGCTTTTCAGGGAAGCGGGACAGGTTGTTGTCTGGGCCAGAACCACGAGGGCCGTCCTGCAGAGCGCCAGATGGCCGACGAAAGCGCGGCGTCCGGGCTCGGCAATCGCCGAAAACTTTTCTTGCGCCCGGGGCGAAAGAATAACAATTGCATCCTCGGGCTGATGAGACACGGCGAGGCTTCGGCGGCATCTTACATGAGGCCTGACCAAAACTCTCCTCAAACCCTGCGGCCGGATGATCGCTGCGATTCCCAGGAAGGGCCAACGGTCCCGCAGAAGATCGGCCAGCGTCAGGGGCTCATTTGGAGAACTCTTTTTATGCCCGACAAGACTCATCTTGCACAATGATTGCCTTGTATAAATCACCCGTTGTTTTCGCGTCGATCAGCTTCCTGCGAAACTCGGGTGTTTTCAAAAGCTTCGAAATTTTCGCCAGCACTTTCAGATGTTGGCCCGTCGAATTTTCCGGAGCCAACAGCACGAAGAACAGATGCACCGGCTTCCCGTCAACGGCGTCAAAAGGAATCCCCTTCCTGCTGCGTCCAAAGGCGACCACCAGATTCGGAAGGTCGGACACCTTGCCGTGCGGAATGGCCACGCCGTCGCCGATGCCCGTCGATCCCAGCTTTTCTCTTTGCTGCAGGACGTCGACCGCCTTCGCGGGGTCCAGGGAAAGACCGCTCGCAATCAGTATATTAATCAACTCCGCCAGCACATCGTTCTTATTGTCGGACAAAAGATTATCGCTGAGAAATTCTTCCTTTAAAATTTGATGCAGCCGCATGTGTTACACCTGAGCTTGAAATCCGGAACGTCGTCATTACCTCCTTTGTCCAAAGGAAAACCGGTTTGCGCACTCCCGAATGAAGGTAAAGATTCCGCTAGTGTTAAGTCACACTGCCTCCGTCATTTCGAAGGAGTCTTCACGACTGAGAAATCTTAGATTTCTCCCTGAGGTTGAAATGACAGTACAGGATTGACGCGATACTAGCTGTTCGTCTCGATATGGGCGAAGTTGCCGTCTTCCAGACGATAGATCAGGCTTACTTTTTCCGATGCCGTGTCGCGATAGATCAGAAAACGGGCCGTGTTGCCTTCCAGTTCCAGCACAGCTTCCTCGAGCGACATGGGCTTTAGGACAATCTTCCGGGTCTCCACGACTTTTGCCGTTGCCTCGTCGTCTTCTTCCACTCCTTCGAGGGGCTTGGCGGTTGCATGACGGATGCTTTTGGGCTTGTGTTCTCTGTTCTTTTCCCGTTGCTTCTTGAGTTGTTTTTCAATCTTATCGATGCAATTATCCACGGCCAGATGCATGTCCTTGGCTTCTTCCTTGGCATTCATATTCCAGCCGTTGGCGCTCAGATTAATCTCCGCAACATTGCGAAACTTTTCCGTCGAAAGGATAATATGGGCTTCGGCCGGAACATCCAGGTACCTCTTCAATCTAACGATTCTTTCCTCAACATATTCTTTTTGCCAGGTTTCACCTTCACTCGTCCGGAAAGTTACCGAAATATTCATTGTGCTTCCTCCTGATTTAATTAGGTGGCCAAACGCCAAAACCGCCACCGGTCACAAGGGTTAGTCGTATAGTGGTGACGAAACCAAAAGTCAACCGGTATTTTAATTAATATATTTATTGCACCGATATTTTAAAG
>SBEK01000303.1 GCA_009668925.1 Deltaproteobacteria bacterium | reverse complement strand
AATTTAGATGATGAGAAAGATCGTTGGAGTAGATATAATATTGTAATAACGACTGATTTATCGTCTAAGGCAACATGAGAACACAGGACAGGAGTAAAATATTTTGAGAAACGAAACGCACAATACATCCGGCATCATCAGCAAGATCTGGAGTTTCTGCAACACGCTGCGCGATGACGGCGTCGGATACGGCGATTATCTGGAACAACTTACCTATCTGCTCTTTTTGAAGATGGCGGACGAGTATTCCAAACCGCCTTATAATAAAAAGCTGGCTGTGCCCAGGGAATACAACTGGGAAAGCCTGACATCCAAAACAGGCGCCGCTCTGGAAAATCATTATTCGACGGTTCTTCGTGAGCTCGCGCACGCCAAAGGTACGCTGGGCCAGATCTTTACAAAGAGCCAGAACAAGATTCAGGACCCGGCCAAGCTTTTCAAACTTATTGACATGATCGGCAAAGAGCAGTGGACGATGATCAGTGCGGATGTCAAAGGCGATATTTATGAAGGTCTGCTCGCAAAGAACGCCGAAGACATGAAGAGCGGCGCGGGGCAATATTTCACGCCGCGGCCGCTGATTAAGGCGATGGTGGCCTGTATTCAACCGGAGCCGCTGAAAACGATTGCCGACCCGGCCTGCGGGACAGGCGGTTTTTTTCTTGCGGCTTATGATTTTATATCCGATGCAAAAAACTATACCTTGAATAAGGACCAGAAGGCGTTTCTCAAGAAGGCGACCTTTTACGGCAACGAAATCGTAGCCGGCGCGCGCCGTTCGGCGCTGATGAATATGTTTCTCCACAACATCGGCGACATCGATTCAGAGACATTTATTCTCCCGACGGATTCGTTGGTGGCCGATACCGGCTTGCGCGTGGAGTACGTGCTCACCAATCCGCCTTTCGGCAAGAAGAGCTCCATGACTTTCACCAATGAAGAAGGCGAACAGGAAAAAGAAGACCTTACTTACAACCGCCAGGACTTCTGGGCGACAACGAGCAACAAGCAACTCAATTTTGTTCAGCATATTCACACCATGCTGAAAACCAGCGGGAAAGCGGCGGTTGTGTTGCCGGATAACGTCTTATTTGAAGGCGGCGCCGGCGAAACCGTGCGTAAGAAATTGCTGGAGACGACGGATCTGCATACCATCCTGCGTTTGCCCACCGGTATTTTCTACGCGCAGGGCGTCAAAGCCAATGTTTTATTTTTCGATAACAAACCAGCCAGTAAAGACGCGTGGACGCGGGAAGTCTGGATATATGATTACCGGACGAATATCCGTCACACTCTGAAAAAGTCACCTCTGAAGTATGAAGACCTTCAGGACTTTATAAAATGCTACAACCCTGAAAATCGCCACAAACGCAAGGAAACCTGGCATGCACAAAAAAATCCTGAAGGCCGCTGGCGGAAATTCACCTACGACGAAATTGTCGGCCGCGACAAAACCAGCCTAGACATTACCTGGCTGAAAGATAAAAGTCTTGCCGATCTGGACAACCTGCCTGATCCGGACGTGCTGGCAGAAGACATCATCGAAAATCTGGAATCCGCCGTCGACAGTTTTAAAGAGATTATGGAAACCATTAACGGAAAATAATTAGATAATAAACCGGATCAGACCCCATCTCGAGTCCACACGGGGACCGCCCCAAAAGCATTAGAATGGAATCAGCAGAAAGAATGGGCCGACGATAATGTCGGCCCCCTGCCCTCTCATTTCCGCATAAAAGGAATCGGAGCGGCGCCTGAGGCGCAGCCCCGATTCTCCCTCGTCATTCATAGATGATTTCGTCCGCGGCCTCCGCTTCGATTGCGTCTTGCTCGC
>SBEK01000125.1 GCA_009668925.1 Deltaproteobacteria bacterium | reverse complement strand
CAGGTAGGGCAGCTCCGCGCCGCCGACATCCTGTCTCTTTAATTCGGGGATTTCATTTTTCATAAAAAACAACAACGGTTTTTAAATATCAAAAATGTTCAAGGCGCCGGGAGCCGCATCACATGGCCGCCTGGTCCGCCGCCTGCAGTTCATCTATGGAAAGAATCCTGTCGATATCCAGCAGGATCTTGATCGATCCGCCTACTTTGGCGATTCCCAAAATATAGTCGATATTAAGATTGGTTCCGAACGACGGCGTTGCTTCAATATCGGCGGCTTTGATGTTGAGCACTTCCGATACGGAGTCGACGACTATGCCCATCACGATGGTCCGGTTCCGCGCCGCTATTTCCACCACGATGATGCAGGTTCTTTCGGTAAATTCGTGAGCGGCCAGTGAAAATTTCAGGCGCAGATCGATGACGGGAATCACTTTGCCGCGCAGATTGACGACGCCTTTGACGTACGCGGGCGTCTGGGGCACAACGGTAATCGGCATCATGCCGATGATTTCCTTCACTTTCAGGATTCCGATGCCGTATTCTTCGCCGGCGATATTGAAGGTCAGGTATTTGCCTTCCTTGTCGGCCATTAAGTGAACCGCCTGATCCATGATCCCTGTTTCTTCAGCCATGAATGTATCTCCTTTTGCCGCGTGCTTCTTTCGTGTTGACCGCCCGGATAAAATGAAAAACCGCAAAGCCTTCGGGGCCCGTCCTTGCTCAAAAAACGAAAACGGCGGCGGCCACCACGGTTGTGTAATTGTTATCCATGCATATTTTAGACTGTGTGACGTTCAGCGTCCGGACGATCTTGCCGCTGATCTTGAAAATTTCCTTCTTCTCATCCCAGCTCTCGTCCACGTTGAAATCGATTCCCAGGGTGGAAGCAAGCATGGCCGCCGCCAGGTCTTCGGCGTGGTCGCCGGTCTGCTTTTCCGTAAGACCGTAAGCATGATGCTCGCTGATGTAACCGTAGGATGATTTGTCCGCGGGGATCGCGCAGCCCACCGACGAGGCCAGAAGCCGCTTCGGTTCATTCGAGCAGCAGCGGCTCATCACGCAATAGGTGATGGCGCCGGGCACCAGCGATTTCAGCCCCTGCGACTTGGGGATCATCTTGCAGCCGGGGGGGAAAATGCTGGATACCTGCACCAAATTGCATTTTTCAATTCCGGCATTGCGCAGCGCGCGTTCAAAGGAATGCAGCTCATCCTTGTGCGTGCCGACGCCTTTGGTAAAAAATATTTTTTTCGGAACAAAACCCTGCATGGCAGTCTCCTTTTTTTGATCCCGCTTGGGCGGGACGGGCGTTAAGTCTTCGCAGCCTGGTGCGAAACAACGATATTCAGTTCATACCCCGTGGGCTTGCTGCGAGGCGATCGATTAAATTAATATTCGGTCAGCGTCGACAGACCGCGCTCACCCACCAGAATAATCCGGGTATGCGTCAGGCGCGTGGCGATGACTTTGGCCGTGGACTGCAGGATCTTAAAGCCCAGTTCGCACTCTTCGTCCATGACCTCCCTCAACTGTTCGGCGTTCAGGGCAATCATTTTTGTGTCCTCGATGCAGCGGGCGCCCAGCGTATAGAGAAACGGCTCCACGACGGCCGACCAGCCCATGGATTCACCTTTGGTGATCATGTCGACGGTCACCTGCATGGGGGGTTTGCCGGGGCCCATGTAGTTATCCATCAGAAGGGCTACTTTTCCCGCTTTAATGAAATACAGGCTGCGGGCTTCATCGCCGACCGAATAGAGCTGAGTTCCGGCGGGATGCGATTCCTCCTTGGCCAGAGCAGCCAGTTTCTTCAGCTGTTTGCCGTTAAAATCCTTGAAAAACGAAAATTCTTTAAGCGCGGCGATTGTGGTCATTTATTCGACTCCTTCCACTTAAAAAAATAGTTCGGTGACGTCTATCAGCTTTCTTTCTCCCACACTACAAAGAATGCATAAAATGCCGAAGTGCACCGTTTGTCAATTTACACAAAATGACCGAGAATGCAAAATAAAATCATCAGAGAGAAAACGCCCGTTTATCTTGCCTCAATCATAAAAAAAGATTATATTGACCGCGATTTCAAATAAGGATGGGCCATGAAGAAAATCGGTTGTTTACTGCTCACAGGCTTCTTTTTCCTGTCCGGTTGCATCGCGGCGCCGGATACGATTCGGGATGTCCGGGAGCTCCGTCAGGACCATGCGTCTTATTTTACCGAAAAGGCGAATAACGACGAACTTTTGCCTTCGGCCGCTCAGGTCCTGATGGATGAAGAGTATAATGTCGTGTATTTTTCCGTCTGGCACGAGCGGGAGCCCTTTCATGCCCGGCCGGACAGAGTCGAGCAGGATTTCAAAAAATACGTTGTGAAGCCGGGCTATGGAGAAAACAAGAAAAAGCGTGCGCCCTCCTGGGCGAAAAAGCTTCAGCATAACGCGGCTTTGAAAACGTACCCGAACACCCTCACGCGCGCCATCACGACCCGAAACTCGAATCTGCGGGAAATGCCGACTCTTTCGCCGCACTTTTACATGCCCGACGGCGACGCCTCGGGCTGGCCGTTCGACAATCTGCAGCGTTCCTCCGTTCCGGCCAATACGCCGATTCTGGTCTGCCATATCAGCGCGGATAAAGCCTGGGCGCTCGTGGAAACGTCTTTTACGTACGGCTGGATGCCTCTTGGCGACCTGGCGTTTGTGGACGCCGCCTTTGTCGCGGCCTGGGAGCGGGGATCTTATGCGGCGGTCATCCGCGATCGGACATCGATTCTGGATGAGCAAGGCCGGTTTCTCGTTCAGGGCTCGATCGGGCATATTTTCCCTTTAATAGAAGCCTCGGCGGAGACGATGCAGGTGGCGGTCGCCGTGGCGGACCGCAACCGGCAGGCGGTGATCCGGCGCGGCTTTGTGCCCGGGGAGGCCTCGGCGATAAAGCCGCTGCGCCTGAACGCCGTCAATGCGGCCAGGATCGCCAATGAAATGATCGGCGAACCTTATGGCTGGGGAGGCCTTTACGGCAATCGCGATTGCTCCGCCATGACCCGGGATTTTTTTGCCGTCTTCGGCATCTGGCTGCCGCGCCATTCGGAAGATCAGGTGAAGGAAGTGGGGACAACCATAGATTTGAGCGGACTCGGTCCCGAAGAAAAGGAAAAAATGATCATCGCCAGAGGGATTCCTTATTTGACCCTGCTTTGGCGCAAGGGGCACGTCATGCTGTATATCGGATCGCAGGACGGCAAGGCGCTCATCTTTCACAACATCTGGGGCATCCGCACAAAAGATTTGCAGGGGCGCGAGGGGCGCAAGATTATCGGGCAGGCGGTGATCACGACCCTGAAGCCCGGGCAGGAGCTGATCGAAAGGGATGCCGCGGCCGGCACGCTCCTGGACAATATCGCGGCCATGAATATTCTGCTGCCCGCGGAAGGGGAGCCTCCTTCAAAATGAACAAATACAAACTTGTGCTGGAATACGACGGCACCAACTACAGCGGATGGCAGGCTCAAAAAAACGCCAGAAGCATCCAGTCGACGCTGATCGCGGCGGCGGAACAATTTTTGAAAGGCAATGCGGATATCCAGGGAGCCGGGCGCACGGACGCCGGCGTCCATGCGCTGGGACAGGCGGCTCATCTGGAGTGTGAACGCAAGCTCAATTGCGAAACGCTGCGCATCGGGATCAACGATCTTCTTCCCGCCGGCATCAATATTTTGTCCGTGGAAAACGCGCATCCGCGCTTCCATGCGCGCCATTCCGCCCGAAGCCGCAGCTATCTGTATCTGATCGCCAGAAGACGGACGGCCTTCGGCAAGAAGTACGTCTGGTGGGTCAAAGACAGTCTGCACACGGATCGGTTTAGGCAGGCGCTGGCCGTCTTTGAAGGCTTCCATGATTTCGCCTCTTTTGCCGACAAGCGCCTGGACAAGGACGCGTCGACGAAAGTCGATCTGGAATCCGTCTCCCTGAAAGAGTTTGATGATGTCCTGGCCGTCCGCCTTGTCGGTTCGCACTTTCTCTGGAAAATGGTCCGGCGGATCATCGGCCTGGCCGTCGAAGCCGGACGGGGCAACATCACGGCCCGGGACATCGAGCTCATGCTTCAGACATACTCCGCGGCGCCGGCGCAGCATACCGCGCCGCCCTCCGGACTTTTTCTGGAAAAAGTATTGTACGACGGCGATCAATTGCCGGAAATCCGGACGCCGGTTCATTTATGGTCCTGATCATCCGGCCGGGACCGGAGCCGGCGGCGCGCCGGTAAGAAAGCGCGGAGCACCGGCAAATCCTCAGACAGAAAATGATTTAGATCGGACGGTCTATGCAGAAGCTAACGAAAAAAGAGCCGACCATGCTTGCGACCCTCAAGGATCTGATCGGCCGCAACCGAGAATTCGAGATCATCGATTTCTTTTCCAACATGCATGCGGCGGATATCGCCGATCTGATCGACGAACTCGATGAGGAAGACCGGCTGCACCTCTTTTCGCTTCTCGACGTCGACAAAGCGTCCGACGTTATTCTCGAACTGTCCGAACCGTCCCGCGAAGAACTGATCGAAGACCTCTCCACAAAACAGCTCACCGATATCATCGAGGAGATGGAATCGGACGACAAGGCGGACATCATTGCCGAGCTCTCCGACGATCAGGCCAAAGCCGTTCTTGAAGCCATCGAACCGGCGGAATCCCAGGAAGTCCAGGAACTGCTGCAGTACCCGGAAGACACGGCCGGCGGCATCATGCAGTCGGAGCTCGTTGCCGTCAAAAAGCAGGCCACGATCAACGACGCGTTTCAGGCGGTCGTGGACGCCAAAGACGATATGGAAAACATCCACAATATTTTTGTCGTGGATGAAGACGATAAACTGATCGGCACCGTTCCCCTGCAAAGACTCATCACCACGAAGCGGTTCACGCCCATTGTGGACGTTATCGATCCGGACATTCCCAGTGTCCCCGCCGGTATGGACCAGGAAGAAGTGGCGCGGTTGTTCAAAAAGTATGATCTGGTCTCCGCGGGCGTCGTGGACGATGACCGGCGCCTGGTGGGGCGCATCACCATCGACGACGTTATGGACACTGTGCAGGAGGAAACGTCGGAGGATATCTACCGCATTGCCGGCCTCGGGCACGACGATACCATTTTTAACAAAACCGTCGATTCGGTCAAAAAGCGCCTGCCCTGGCTGTATCTCAATCTGATCACGGCGCTTACGTCCGTGCTGGTCATCGGCTTTTTCGAAGATACGATCAAACTCATGGTGGCGCTTGTTTTTTTCATGCCGGTTATCGCCGGGCTGGGCGGCAACGCGGGAGGCCAGACGCTGGCGTTGATTATCCGCGGCATCGCGCTCGGGGAAATCACTTTCGAAAACGCCAAACGCGTGCTGTACCGCCAGATTGCCGTGGGCGTAACCAACGGCGTTGCCGTGGGCATCGTGATCGCCGTCATCGCTTATTTCTGGAAAGGCATCCCTGTCTTGGGCCTGGTCATCGGTCTGGCCATGATCATCAGTGTGTTTATGGGGACGATGGTCGGCGTCCTGATTCCGCTGGCTCTGAAGCGGCTCGATCTTGATCCGGCTCTGGGTTCCAATATTCTGCTCACGGCTTTTACGGACGCCTTCGGATTTTTTTCCTACCTGACCCTGGCCACTCTTTTTCTCAAACTGCTGACCTAGCGGCAGCGCCTTGCCGACCGGCATCCCGCCCACATTTTAGTTTGTCTTTTTTAAAAACGGTACATTTTTGTTCGAAATGTTTCGGGTGTTTATCTGCAAAATAATCAATAATTACAATGGTTAAAATGGTCTAGCCCGCTTTGGCATTATCCTTGCCCTAAAGAAAAGCGAATTTAAAAACTTTTCGAAGGAGGCATTGATTATGAATTCGGGAGATACAGCGTGGGTGTTAATGGCCAGCGCCCTGGTCCTTTTGATGACCATTCCGGGACTGGCATTTTTCTATGGAGGGCTCGTCCGGCGGAAGAACGTCCTGTCCATTCTGATGCAGTGCTTCATCATCGTCTGCGTCATTTCTTTGCAGTGGATGCTGTTCGGTTATTCGCTGGCGTTCGGGCCGGACTTTCACGGCATCATCGGAAAGCTGGACTGGGCGGGGCTCAGCGGCGTGGGCGCTCTGCCCAACAAGGACTATGCGGCGACGATTCCGCATTCGGTCTTCATGATCTTTCAGGCCATGTTCGCCATCATCACGCCGGCTTTGATCATCGGCGCGTATGCTGAACGCGTGAAGTTTCCGGCTTTCCTGCTCTTCACCGTGCTCTGGGCCACATTCGTTTACGATCCCCTGGCGCACTGGGTGTGGGGCACGGGCGGCTGGATCAAGGCGATGGGCGGTCTGGATTTTGCCGGCGGCATCGTCGTGCATGTGAGCTCCGGCATCTCGGCTCTGGTCCTGGCATTACTGCTCGGCAAGCGGGTCGGCTACAACCACAAGCCCATCCGTCCGCACAACCTGCCTTTCACCGTTCTGGGCGCGGCTCTCTTATGGTTCGGCTGGTTCGGATTTAATGCCGGCAGCGCTCTGGCCGCGGACGGCCTGGCCGGAAACGCGTTTGTCACCACCAATACGGCAACCGCCGCCGCGGGGCTTACCTGGGCCCTGATCGAGTGGTGGCACAACGGCAGCCCGACCATTCTGGGCACGGCGACCGGCGCAGTCGCGGGTCTGGTCGCGATTACCCCCGCCTGCGGTTTTGTCAATCCGATGAATGCCATGTTTATGGGCATCATCGTGGCTTTGGTCTGCTACGCAGCCGTGGCCGTCATTAAAGGCAAGCTCGGATACGACGATTCTCTGGATGCCTTCGGCGTGCACGGCGTCGGCGGAAGCGTGGGCACCATCCTGACCGGTGTCTTCGCGCAAAAGGCGGTGAATGCCGCCGGCTCCGACGGTCTGCTGTTCGGCAATGTCCATCAGTTCCTGGTGCAGGGCCTGATGCTGATCGTGACGATTGCCTTTGCCGCACTGATGACCTTCATCATCTTCAAGATTGTCGACGCCGCGATCGGCATGCGGGTGGAAGAGAAAAATGAAATCATCGGGCTCGATCTGACCCAGCAAAGCGAAGCGGCTTATACCGTGATTGAATAGGAGGACGTTACCATGAAATTAGTCATTGCCATTATTCAGCCTCACAAACTGGAGGCTGTCAAAAGAGAGTTGGAAGCAGTGGAAGTCAATTTGATGACTGTTACGAACGTGTTGGGGCAGGGAAGGCAGAAAGGCGTCACGGAGATTTACCGCGGCGCGAAGGAAGCGGGCGGCCTGCTCAACAAGGTGCGGCTGGACATTGCCGTCAATGAAGACTTTGTCGGGCCCACCATCGACGCCATCGTCAAAGGCGCGCACACGGGCTCGGTGGGCGACGGCAAGATCTTTGTCGTGGAACTGGCCGAATGCATCCGGATCAGTTCCGGCGAACGGGGCGGCTGTGCCATCGGGTGAGGTGTCGTCATGAACAGTTATAGACCGCATACCGGAAAAGACGTTTTAAAGCGCTGCGTCGTTGACTGCGAAAAGATGGTGATCATGCACACCCTGATCAAAACGAAAGGTGATCAATCCGAAGCCGCCGAACTCTTGGGAACGACCGCAAGGGTCCTGGCGCATAAGGTTCAAAAATACGGCATTGATTGTGAAGAACTCAAATTGAAATCGAACATAAATGCAAAGGAGGATTAAGAACATGAAACGCAGGATGAAAAAAATAATGACGGCGATTTTGCTTTTGCCAGTGGTGGCCGCCTTACCCTTCATTTCCGGGGCCGAAGACCCCAAGACCGCTTTGGAACAGAAGCCGGCCGTGAAAGAGGCCGCGCCCGAGCAGAAGCCGGCCGAACAAAAGCCGGAAGAAGATAAAGTAACCGGCGAGGTGGCGGCCAGTGTTTTGAGCGCCTACATTTGGCGCGGTCAGGAGCTCTCCCGCCACAGCGTGGTGATTCAGCCGTCGCTCACGGCCAGCTACAAGGGGTTTACGGCCAATGTCTGGGGGAACCTCGACACCCGGCCCTATGCGGCAGGGAGCGATTCCTACTCGTCCAATTTCAATGAAACGGACGTTACGCTTTCGTATTCCCGCAAGTTCGGGATCGTTTCAGTCGGCGGCGGTTACATTTATTATGCCCTGGGTGCGCTGGCGCCGGGGGGAGCGGATCCGCTGGATTCACAGGAATTATTCGTTTCGGTGGGAATCGACACGATCCTTCAGCCGACGCTGACGGTCTATAAGGAAATCAATCACTATCATCAGTGGTATGCGACGCTGGGCATTTCCCATACGTTTGCCCTGCATGAGAAAGTCGGTTTGAAGCTGGCGGCCTCGGCCAGTTATCTGAAGAGCGAAGATGAGACCACATATCCGAAATTTGACGGGGATTCATTGGCGACGACGGACAAGTTCAATAATTTCCATGACGGGACCTTTTCCGTCTCCCTGCCGGTTGCGGTGACCAAGAACCTCACGATTACGCCGCTGGTGACATATGTCTTCCCGCTGTCCGACGACGCAAAGTATGAGATGAGAGGCCGCGGTCTGCAAGGCTCCGCAGTGCCCTCCGACCGGGACAGCACGTATTTGTATGGTGGAGTAACCTTGAGCTTTGCATTCTAGCCTGGCATCACCCGAATCACGCCGCTGCAATTTGCCTCCGGTAAACTGCAGCGGCTTTTTTGCGCATAAAGAGAGCGGACCTGCCCAAATCGCTTGAGCCTCAACAGTCGATCGCCGTGTTTTTGGACACCCCGCCACGCCACCGGACCGGGCGGATCAGCGGCGCCGGTCAGGTGCACCCTCAAAATTTTAGTTCGTTCACCGGCAAAATAACTTGACTGCGGCAATCAGGCAAACAATAATCAGATCTGTCGATTGGGTTTTTTTCAGATGACCTTGACCTTTATCGATTACGGCACAAATTACCTAACAGGAGCGCCCATGAACGACAGTCTTATTATTCACGATACGCCCGACCTTGCCGATCCCTATATTCTGATCGGTTTAACCGGCTGGCTCAATGCCGGAGAGATTGCGACCGGCTCAATCGACTTCCTGCGCCGCAAACTCAATGCCCGGAGGCTGGCCCGGATCGATTCGCGGCCTTTCCATATCTGGCAGGTGCCGGGTTTTGATCCGGCGCAGATCATGAGGCCGCATGCGGTCATCGAAGAAGGCGTGGTCAAGACGCTGGCCGAACCCGCCAATGAATTCTTTTTCTGGCAAAGCGGCGCCGGGCACGACCTGATCCTCTTTACGGGGTTCGAACCGAATCTGGGATGGCCGGAATATGCCGAGGCCATTCTCAGCATTGCCAGGCGCTATCGGGCGGCGAGAATCTATTCCCTGGGCGGCGTTTTCGATCAGGTGCCGCATACCCGGGAGACGAGGACCTTCGCCGTGCTGAGCCGTCCGGAATTGAAGAACGAATTTAGATCATTTCCGCTCCTGAATTACGCGGGTCCGTGCAGCTTTTCCGCGATGTTTTTGCACCAAGCCGGCCGGGAGGGCATCGAGGCCGCCGGCATTACGGCCAGAATTCCGCCGTATATTCAGGGCTTCAATGCCAAAGCCGGCTATGATCTTTTGAAGAAAGTCCTTGCGCTTATGCCGCTCCATATCGATCTGGGCGATCTTAAAAAGTCCGGGGAGAACCTGATGGAGACGATGGAAACCGCCTTCAGCCAGAGCGAAACCGCCCGGGAGCAGCTCCGGAAACTGGAGGAGATGTACGATGCCGCCTTGATTCAGGAATTCGGTTATACGCCGGGGCAAAACGTTGAGGAACTGATGCAGGAAATGCTGAAGATGAAGAAAGACGGCCGAAAACCGCACTGATGCCCGATCCGGCCGGGGACGGCGCGCCGCTGTGATGTTATCGATGCGACGCCCGGCCCGCCTTGTGAAAAAAATTTAGTTTGCCGGTTGGATGTTTCGATCATTCGGCCGGCCGGTCAGTCTTTTAAAGACCTGCCCGGCTCGGATGATTCTCGTCGCCGGACATGGCGCCTTCTCACCGCTTCCCGCCTTATTTATCTTGCCCGAAAGTGCCGGATGTGCTACCCATCCGGCACTTTTTTTTTAAGACGAGGTTCAAACGCAATGATTCATTTCAGCGGCATCTCCAAGCAGCACGGTCCGCAAATCCTGTTTCGCGATGCCAGCTTTCAGATATTGCCCGGTTCCCGAAGCGGTCTGGTGGGCCCCAACGGTGCGGGCAAAACCAGCATCTTCCGTCTGATCATGGGCGAAGAAGAGTTCGACGCCGGAGACATCACGAAAGGCCGCAACATTGTCTGCGGCTATTTTTCCCAAGACGTGGGCGCGATGTCCGGCCGCTCCGCGCTTGAAGAAGTCATGTCCGCTTCGGCGGATGTCGTGCGCCTGGGCGAACAAATCCGGGAAATGGAAGCCGCCATGGGTGAACCGCTGGAAGAAGATGAAATGGCCGATCTGCTTGAGCGCTACGGCGGCATTCAATCCGAGTTCGAGCATCGCGGCGGCTATGATCTGGAGAGCCGCGCGCAAATGATCCTGACGGGCCTGGGCATCGGCCCCGACGATTATCACCGCGAGGTGGAAATATTCAGCGGCGGGTGGAAAATGCGCATCGCGCTGGCCAAGATCCTGTCGATCAATCCCGACGTCCTCCTGCTCGACGAGCCCACCAACCACCTGGATGTGGAGTCGATTATCTGGCTCGAAGACTGGCTCAACAATTCGTTTAAAGGCGCGCTTTTGATGACCAGCCATGACCGCGAATTTCTGAACCGGGTGGTGAACCGCATTATCGAGGTGCAAAACCGCACGATCACGACGTACAGCGGCAATTATGATTTTTATCTGCGGGAGCGCGAAATCCGCCATGAACAGCTTCTGGCCAGCCACCGCCGCCAGCAGGAAATGCTGGCCAAGGAAGAGGACTTCATCGCGCGATTCGCGGCGCGGGCTTCGCATGCCTCGCAGGTGCAGTCGCGCATCAAGAAGATCGAAAAAATCGAACGCATCGATATCCCGCCGGCCCTGCGCAGCATCCGGTTTGAATTTGCCGAACCGCCGCGCAGCGGAGATGACGTCGTCAAGCTCGACGCACTTGGCAAAGTCTGGCCCCGGTCCGACGGCGGCGTCACCTCCGTCTTCGGAGGCATTTCCGGCATCATCCGCCGGCAGGAAAAGATCGCCGTCGTCGGCGTCAACGGCGCGGGCAAATCCACGTTCCTGAAAGTGCTGGCCGGCGAGGCCGAGCCGTCGATGGGCAGCCTGACACTGGGCGCCAACGTTTATCCCGGCTATTTCAGCCAGCAGGCCATGGATATCCTTGAGCCGCAAAAAACCGTTCTGGAAACGGTGCAGGACGCCATGCCGCTTGCGCATCTGGGTACGCTGCGCAATCTGTGCGCCGCCTTTCTTTTTCAGGGAGATGATATTTACAAGCGGGTTGACAAATTATCCGGCGGCGAAAAAAGCCGGGTGGTGCTGGCCACGCTCCTGGTGCGGCCGGTCAATCTGCTGATTCTCGACGAACCGACCAACCATCTGGACATCCAATCCCGGGAAATACTGCTGCGCGCACTGCAGAACTTCACCGGCACGGTTGTGCTGGTGAGCCATGACCGCCACTTTCTGCGCTCGATCGTCAACCGCGTTTTTGAGATCGACCACGGCGAGATGCGCATCTACAACGGCAGCTACGAATACTACCTGGAAAAGACCTGCCGGGAACACCGCGCGGCGTGATGCCGTAACGTCTCGGTTCCGGCAACAGGGAGCGGACACGCCCGGGATTCCAGCACCATGTTTTGTCATTCCCGTGAAGAGACTGTTTCGCAATGTCACAGCGACCCCGATTGCAGCGTAATGACCTGACCACCTAAAGGTGGCGCGAGGGCACGCGTCAATCCGCGCGGCAACTCCTCGTCCGTCATTGCGAGGCGACGCTAAGGAGCCGCCGTGCCACCCGAAGCGGTGGTGGCAATCTCATGGGGAGCCGAATGTTTGGGATTGCCACGCGGACCGAGGGTCCGCCCGGAATGACAAAAAGGTATTTCTGACGCTCTGCATCAGTATTACGCCTCGCCCTTGATTTATTCTCATGAGAGCTTATATTGATGATGAAATATAAAACAAAGGACAGTGTGATGATTGAAATAGCGATAACGGAAAATGCAAAGACCAAACTTCGGGAGGTGCTCCAGCGGGCCGGCGTCGGATCCGTGCGGCTGGTTCAGCAGGGGTTTGGCTGAATCGGGCCAAGACTGGCCATGGTTCTGGATGAACCAAAAGAAGATGATATCATTGTGCACGTCGAGGGCATCGATTTTGCTTACAATAATCAAGAAGAAGATTTGTTTCATCAGACAACGATAGATTATAAGGATTTCTGGTTCGGCGAAGGATTTGCCGTTTGTTCTCCGGCCTCCGAACCCTGTTGAAGCCTGACCTTTTTTTTCGGACTGGTTTTGCGCCGCGGAAGAAGAGAACAATTTTGGCCGAACCGCAAGAATGGCCCGGCCGGAAAAGGCATGACGGGCAAAAACAATCAAGACGGGGCAACGATGGACCATTTGAATTTGCTGCTCGACATCGGCCAGCTCGACTGGGTATTTAGAGGCAGCTCCAGCATTGAGAAGCTGCTCAACAATATCGTCGTCATGGTGGCCAGGCACATGCGGGCGGACGTTTGCTCCATTTATATTTACGACGACGCGAAAGAGGAATTGGTGCTGAGAGCCAACACCGGTTTCAAACCGCATCTCATCGGGAAGATACGGCTCAAGCCCGGGGAGGGCATCGCCGGCAGCGTTTTCCAGAAAAATGAGCCGGTCTTTATCGCCGACGGTTTCCAGCATCCGAACTTTCGCTATTTCAAGGCG
>SBEK01000124.1 GCA_009668925.1 Deltaproteobacteria bacterium | reverse complement strand
TAAAAAACTATAATTAAAAGGAAAAGTCAAGCAAAATATTTAATTATTATTAAAATCATTTAATTTTAATTAATATCGATAATCGATAATCAATATTATTGATTTCAATATCGGCTCATTGCCGGAGGACATTAAATAAAAAAATGCCTTTATGTGATGATAATCACCACTGAAAAATTTTAACAAGAGACGTGCTGGGCGATGTGATTACAAATCGCCGGAGGGTAAGGACTGCTGAGGTTCGCCAAGCATAAATTTGCCGCCTTCGATCCAGTCCTTAAGGATATTGGCAATTTGATTGGCTTTGAAATAGCTGGACATTGGTGCAGTGATAATCTTTTTATTGTCAATCGTAATGACACCGCTGCGCAGCTCCTGATAACTGACTTCCGCTAACGGTTTAGGATTGCCTTTGGGATAATCCATACTGTAATCATATACCTGGGCATAGATATCTGCGTCTTTTACAGCGGTAAACCGCGCCATGTCTTCATCCAGAATCGGAATAGGAATACCGATTCCGACGAAAAGCGAAATTCCGTAACCCAGAATACTGGCACCGGTCAGCCATTCCGGGCTCATCTCCTTCAAATTTCCGATGACGGCTATAGTGCCCGCGCCTTCCTTAGGCACTCCGTTGGCACCTCTTGCTGCATGGGGGTTGTGTTGTGTGCCGGGCCAGGCCACAAATCCCTGAGCTCCGCCCAGGAAAATCCGCGTCCCGACGCCGATCGTGCGGTAGTATGGATCATTAAAGAGCGGGCTAAGTTGGCCGGATGTGGCATAAGAAGCATTGGCCATTCGCGGACGCAACATCCCCATATAGGTATAGATCGTTGTATCCGACATGTTCACAGCACAATTATAGTTTTGATAAGCATTGCGGGGATTGAAGAGAAAAGCATCCCGCAAATCGTTGATGGTAATATTCTTTTCAAATTTCCTTAATGGGTAGCAATCGGTTCCATAACCCTCGGCTCTCAATTTCACGACATTGCCGGATACCAGATCTTCAATAACGTGGCCCCCGCCATAATTGAACTCGCCGGGATAGACACTGTTCAGCGGATCGCCTTCGACGACTTCCGTCGCGCCTAAATAGCAATCAACCGCTGCAATTCCTCCATATGCCGGGACATCGTTGAGCCAGACCTTGGATGCCCGGATACGCGGAGATGTGTGACCAAAATTAAGAAAAGCGCCGGAAGAGCACATTGCACCGAATGTCCCCGTCGTGACGACGTCGATGCGACGGGCGGCATCCACTTCGCCGTGTTTCTCCACCACATCAATCATTTCTTCAGCGGTGACGACAACGGCGCATCCTTTTTTGATCTTTTCGTTAATTTCCTGAAACGTTTTTTTGACTTTGAATTTTTTCATGAACTCCTGATCGCCATGTGCAATTTTACCTTTTCCATACCACCGTTTAAGTGCAAATGCAAAATCAAGAAATGCATTCCGCGGTGAATAAAATCAGGTATGACCAAAACCGCCGCTGCCTCTGCTCGTTTCGTCCAGGCTCAACGATTCGATCCACTGTGCCTGACAGACTTTCTGAAAGACGATTTGCGCGAGACGCATACCCCTTTGCACAACAAACGGCGTACTGCCGTGATTAATAACAATCAGGGCGATCTCACCTCGGTAATCCGCGTCAATCGTACCGGGAGAATTTAAGAGGGTGACGCCTTGGTGAATTGCCAGACCGCTGCGGGGCCGGATCTGGGCTTCGTATCCTTCGGGCAGGGAAATAGCGATACCAGTCGGAATTTTTCTGCGCTCGCCCGGCTGGATCGTTTCAGCGGATGCCACGGCAGCGAAAATGTCCATTCCCGCAGCTTGTTCGGTCATATATCGCGGCAGAGGAATGTCTTCTTGGCCCGCTATTTTTTGAATACGAATTTTTATCGTTTCCATGCAGATCAGGAAAGATCTCATTGCGCCGCAGGGGAACAAGCGTTCTCCCCTGCGGACATAAAATGATTTGTACGAACGATTACGCTATTTTACTTCAGCGCCCAGCGCTTCTTTTCGGCTGAGACGAATTTTGCCCTGCTTGTCGACTTCCAATACCTTGACCACCACTTCGTCGCCTTCCTGCAGAACATCCGTCACTTTGGCGATTCTCTCCTTGGCAATTTGCGAGATATGCAACAAGCCTTCTGTTCCCGGCAGGATTTCAACAAATGCGCCGAAGTCAACGATCTTCTTCACGGTACCGCGATAGATCTTTCCGACTTCTGCCTCCTCCGTCAGCCATTTCACCATGGCCACGGCACGGGCCGCCGCTTCAGCGTCTGCGGATGCGATCGTGACGGTCCCGTCATCTTCGACATCGATGGTCACGCCTGTTTCGCTGATGATCTGGCGGATGTTCTTGCCGCCCGAACCGATAACCGTTCTCACCTGATCTTCCTTCACTTTGACGGTCGTTATGCGCGGGGCGTAAAGAGAAATGTCCGACCGCGGAGCGGTCATCGTTTCGCGGATTTTGCCGATAATATGAATCCGGCCGGCTCTGGCCTGAGCGAGCGCCTGGCGCAGGATATCTTCCGTCAAACCATCGATTTTGATGTCCATCTGCATCGCGGTCACGCCTTTTTCCGTCCCGCAGACCTTGAAATCCATGTCGCCGGCATGATCTTCATCACCCAAAATGTCGGACAGAATCACGACCTCTTCACCTTCTTTGAGAAGACCCATCGCAATGCCCGCGACAATATCCTTCACCGGAACGCCGCCGTCCATCAGGCACAGGATGCCGCCGCAGACCGTCGCCATGGAAGACGACCCGTTGGATGAAAGAATTTCCGAAACAATCCGAATGGTATAGGGAAACTGTTCCGGCGACGGAAGCACGGGAACCAGGGCTTTACGCGCCAGGGCGCCATGGCCGATCTCTCTTCTCCCCGGACTGCGTAACGACTTGGCTTCGCCGACACTGTAGGGAGGGAAGTTATAATGCAGCAGGAACGTTCTTAATTCCTCTCCGCCGACATAGTCCATGCGTTGCTCATCCGCAGAGGTTCCCAAGGTCAATGCCGCCAGCGCCTGAGTTTCTCCGCGATTGAACAGGGCGGACCCGTGCGCACGAGGCAGTACGCCGACTTCCGAGTTGATCGGGCGGATATCGGTTGACGACCGGCCGTCAATTCTCTTTTTTTCCAGAAGAATCATATCCCGCAGAATGCGTGATTCGAGATGTTCAATAATCGCCGCAACTTTCTTGCGTAATGCGGCATCGTCACCCCCGATGCTCTTGATCACCGCTTCGCGGACATCGCCGAGCTTGCCGTAGCGCTCCAGTTTGCGGGGCAGGCTGTATCCTTCCGTTAATCCCGGAAGGGCTTCGGCGCGCACACGCGCGACAAGCTCATCGTCCGGTACGGCTTCTTCAACAGGTCTCTTCGCCTTGCCGACCGCCGATCGTATCTGATCCTGCAGATCAATAACCGGGCGGACGGCTTCCAGACCGAATTTGATGGCGTCGACGATAATGTCTTCCGCAACTTCTTTCGCCTCTCCTTCCATCATTACCAGCTCAACATCATAAGAGCGGCCCGATTTACCGGGCGTCACTTTACGACCGACGAGGAACAGACTCATTTCGCTTTCCTGCATCTTTTCCGATGAGGCATTGGCAACAAACTCTCCATTAATTCGCCCCACACGAACACCGGCGATCGGTCCTTTAAACGGAATGTCCGATATCTCCAAAGCCGCGGACGCGCCGATCATCGCTGCGACATCCGCATCATTTTCCTTATCCACAGACAGTACAGTGGCTACAAGCTGTGTTTCGGAATAATACCCTTTGGGAAACAGAGGACGAATCGCCCGGTCAATGATGCGCGACGTTAAGATTTCGCGTTCATTCGGACGCCCCTCTCTTTTGAAAAAGCCGCCGGGGATTTTTCCTGCGGCAAAAGTCATTTCCTGATAATCCACGGTCAGCGGCAGAAAATCCACGCCTTCTCTGACACTCTTCAAAGACACTGCCGTCAGGAGCACAACCGTGTCACCATAGTAGACCAACGTTGAACCGTCGGCCTGTGCGGCCACGTAATTGGTCTTAATTGAAAAATTACGTCCCGCAAAATCTGTACTGAATATGTTACCCATTGATTTCCTCCACCTTACTTTGGTTGTTGCCTGGAACAGGAAATTCAAGGGCGAAACGCAAAAGCCGATTGACCCAGGTATTAATCAATACTTGTCCAATCGGTTGCCCTTTTGCCTTCCGCCCTTGAATCGCTCTTATTACTTCCTGAGGCCCAGACGTTTGATTATGGTTCTGTAACGCTCCACATCATCTTCTTTGATGTAATTGAGCAATCTTCTTCTCTGACCGACAAGCTTAAGCAAACCGCGCCGGGAATGATGATCCTTCTGATGGGCCTTAAAATGCTCAGTCAAATATTCAATTCTGGCGCTCAAAAGAGCGATCTGTACTTCCGGAGAGCCGGTATCCTTCTCATGAAGTCGGTATTCCTCGATTAATGTTTTTCTCTTTTCCAAAGTTAACACGCTTTATTCCTCCCTCTCAAATTAATTCCTGTTTAATTCCTGTATTTTTATTCAGTGGATTCACTGTTTCACACTGTTAAATACCCTGAGCATCCTGGCCGCCTGCGCCTTTCCATCCTGTCCGTCCATAAGGCCAGCCGACACCTGCATTTCGGCGATCGCCACCAACTGGCCGCTGGTACTGACAAACTTTATCATATCTCCTGCTGCAAGAAAAGAAAGAACATTTTGCCTTAACATATCCACATCAGGCTGAAATCCCGCCCGCAGTCTGTCGACCAGAGATTCATTGACCTCAATGGCGGTATAAGCCGGCAGCGATTGAGCCATCGGCAGCATCTTGGACAGGAGTTCCTCTTTTTTCTCCCCTCGATTGCCCCTCTCCAGCGCAACAGCCATCGCTTCAGTAAAAAAGCCGCTTTGCAGTCTTCGCAAACCCGATAAACAAGCACCGCAGCCCAGTTCATCGCCAATATCGGAACAGAGCGTCCGGATATAGGTTCCTTTGGAGCAGGATATTTCGAATTTCACGTACGGAAAGGAAATATCCTTTATATTCAAACTAAATATCTCGACATCCCTTGCCGCTATTTCAGGAAATTCTCCTGCCCGCGCATATTTATACAAGGGCTTGCCTTTGTGTTTCAGCGCCGAAAAAGCGGGGGGAGTCTGCTTTATTTTGCCCACCCATCTTCCGAGGACACTTCTGATATCCTCTTCCGAAACGACTCTATTCGATCTTTCTGTTACGGTTCCTTCCGTATCCTGTGTATCCGTCCGAACTCCCAGCAACATGGTCGCCAGATAGGTCTTCTTTTCCGCAGACAAAAATTGCGCCAGTTTTGTAGCCTCGTTAATGCAAACCGGCAAAACACCGGTCGCCAGAGGATCCAACGTTCCCGTATGTCCCGCTTTTCGGGCTCCCAGAATCTTTTTGACTTCACTCACAACGTCGTGGGACGTAAGCCCGGCAGGTTTGTCGATCACCACAACGCCGTCCATAAACGCCTATCCTTCCATAACCACTTCGAGGACCCGAGCCTTAATCGTATCGATATCCCCATCAATCCGGCAGGCTGACGCGTTGATATGCCCCCCCCCGCCGAACCTTCTGGCTATTCTTTCCACGTCAACCTTGCCCTTGGAACGCAGGCTCAACTTAAATTGCTTTTCACCCAGCTGAGTATAAAGCATCGCAATACTAATCCCTTTGACCGTCCGCGGAATATCGACGAAGCCATCGGTAAGCTCCATCGTCGCACCCGTATCGAGGAGATCCTTTTGCGTCACCACAAGCGATGCCGTCCTGGTTTCCATATCCAGCGTCAGTGATTCCAGGGTTCTGGCCAGCAACTGCAATTTTGCCGGAGGATCGCTTTCATAGATATTTTCCGATATCCATTGTGGATCCGCTCCGCCTTCGACGAGCTCGGCCGCCGACCTCAGGGTCTCCTGATGCGTGGTAGAGTAACGGAAACCACCCGTATCGGTCAAAATCGCCGCGTATAGATTCGTGCAGATTTCCTTCGTCATCTTCACATGCATTTTCCGCATCAGGCGGTGAAGCAACTCTCCGGTGGAACTGGCCTTCGCGTCGACGAATCTCAGACGGCAAAACCCTGCATTGGAGATATGATGATCAATATTAATGAGTGTCTTAATTCTGGCAACGTCGGCGGCGATCTTTCCCACCCGCTCCAATTCGGAACTATCCAAAACAAACCCGACATCATAATGTTCGGCTTGTTCCAGACTGTGAACAATCTGATCGGCCCCGGGCAGGAACCGGTAATGCGCGGGTGTCGGATCCTGGTTGCAGATGACAGCCTCCTTGCCCAAGTCCTTCAGCATCAAATACAGAGCCAGCTCCGAGCCCAAAGCATCTCCATCCAATCGGACGTGGGCGGTAATTAGGAATTTCTTCCCCTGAGAGATCGCGGCAAGTATTTCTTTAATCATGCTTCTCTTCCTGTGTGGCAATCTCGGCCAGCAACTTTTCAATGCGGTTGCCGTAGCCAAAGGACTTATCGTGCACAAAATGGATGTCCGGCACAAACCGCAACTGCAGACGATGCCCCAGTTCCCTGCGCACAAACCCTTTGGCCTTGGACAAGCCTTCCTGAATCTCCGCATTTAATTCATCCTTGCCCAGTTCAACAAAATAAATCTTGGCATTGCGCAAATCGTCCGTGACCTTAACCGCTGTAATCGTAACGCTGTGCAGGCGGGGATCCTTGACCACTTTGAGCAGAATGTCGGACATCTCCGCCATAATCAGCTCACCCACTCTGTCCGCCCGTTTAAAATTCATCGTATTTGCCTGCTTCCCAATCGGCCGTTTCGAGAAAATCCGAAACCACCATAATTTCTATTTTCGAGTTTAATACTTCCGCCGCATGGAGATCGCCGATAAAGCGGAGAAGATGGTCGACCTTGCCGTTGATGTAACGGGACTCATTGCCCACCAGCGCAAACCCGATCTGCGCGTACTGATGTCGATCCAAGTCGCCCACTTGGGCGATGGAAATATTGAATTCATTTTGAGCGCGTTTTAAAATCTTATTCAAAACGCTTCTTTTTTCCTTCAAAGAACCGGATTCCGGAATCCGCAATTGAATGATGCCGTAACCGATGACCATACTTATCTTTCTGCAGATGCGCCTTACAGTTTTCTTTCCAGCGTCTCCATCATATACGACTCGATCACGTCTCCGACATGGATATCGTTATACCCTTCGATCCCGATGCCGCAGTCAAATCCGGCCAGCACTTCCCGGGCATCGTCTTTAAAACGTTTCAGGGATAAAATTTTGCCGTCGAAGACAACCACACTGTCCCGCACCAGTTTGATGTTTGCCGTCCGCGTGATTTTACCATCCGTGACATGGCATCCGGCGATAACGCCGACTTTCGGCACTTTAAACAGTTCGCGGACTTCGGCACGCCCTTGTACAACTTCCTTATATTCCGGTTCCAAAAGGCCTTCCATCGCCGCACGCACGTCGGCAATGACGTTGTATATAATATCGTACAGCTTGATTTCTACGCCTTCCCGCTCCGCGAGCTCACTCACACGGGCATCCGGACGCACATTAAATCCGATAATGATCGCGTCGGATGCCGATGCCAGCATGACGTCCGTTTCACTGATGGCTCCCGTGGAGCTGTGAATGGCCTTGAGCTTAACGTCTTCTGTGGAAAGCTTGTGCAAAGCATCGGAAATCGCTTCGATGGAACCCTGCACGTCGGCCTTAATGATGACGTTCAGTTCCTTCACACCCTCTTTGATCTTTTGATACAATTGTTCCAGCGTTATTTTAGAGGAAGCAGAAAGCTCTTTCTCTCTCGTCTTCCTGACCCAATACTCGGCAATATTCCGGGCTTTTTTCTCATCCTCGACGCAAATAAATTCTGCGCCCGTTTGAGGCACGCTGGAAAATCCAATCACCTCGACCGGCATGGCGGGTCCGGCTTCCTTCACACGCTGCCCCTGATCGTCGATCATGGCCCGGACGCGGCCGAACTCGGTTTTGGAAACAAATGCGTCACCTTCACGCAGCGTTCCCTGCTGAATCAAAACGGTGGCCACCGGGCCGCGGCCGCGATCCAGTTTGGCCTCGATGATGATGCCCCGTGCGGGCTGATCGGGGTCGGCCTTGAGCTCCAGAACATCCGCTTGCAGCAGGATCATTTCCAGCAATTCCTCGATGCCGATTTTTTTCTTCGCGGACACCTCGGAAAATATCGTTTCACCACCCCATTGCTCGGACAAAAGCCCGTGCTCGGTGAGTGCCTGTTTGATTTTTTCGGGATCAGCGCCCGGCTTGTCGATTTTATTGATGGCCACGATGATCGGAACACCGGCAATCTTGGAGTGATTGATGGCTTCAATGGTTTGATCCATAACGCCGTCATCGGCCGCTACCACAAGGACCACGATATCCGTGACCTGGGCGCCGCGCGCCCGCATAGCGGTAAAGGCTTCATGGCCGGGCGTATCCAGAAAGACGATGTCGCGGCCGTTGATATGCACGTGATAAGCGCCGATCGCCTGTGTGATACCGCCGGCCTCCCCGTCGATGACATTCGTCTGGCGAATCGCATCTAGAAGCGATGTCTTCCCGTGATCAACGTGGCCCATAATCGTGACAATCGGAGCCCGCGGCTTAAGATTTTTCTCAGAGGTTTCCGGCTTCAGCAGCGTTTCCTCATATTCCGACTCCGCCTTTTCCACCTGGAAGCTGAATTCCGACGCAACGAGCGAAGCAATATCAAAATCGATTGACTGGTTGATCGTGGCCATGACGCCCATACCCATCAATTTGTTGATAACGTCGCCAACTTTGACGCCCATTCTTTTGGCCAGTTCACCCGTGGTAATCGTTTCCCCTACGCGAATACGCCGCTTTATGGCCTTGGGCACCGTGATCTCCGTTTTCCTCATTTTGATGGGGGCGGCCTTTTTGTCTTCGCGCCATTTGCTGAATACCACGTCGTGGTCTTCATCGACTTTCTTCAATTTCTTTTCGATTTTCTTTTCTAAGACTTTGCGGCGCGGAACTTCCTTTTCCTCTTCAATAAAAACTTCTACAGGCCCTTTGCCCTTTTTCTTGGGTTTTTCGAATTCTCTTTTAATGATTTTCTCCGGCGGCGGCGGAGTAATTCGCTCGCCCGGCTTCGCAGGAGCTTTTGTCGGACTTTCTTTCTTCTCTTCCGTCTTGATAATCTTATGCCTGGACATCATCGGCGGTCTGACCGGGAGAATGATCGGCGGCTGCTTCGGTTTATCCGGAGGAGCCACCGGCACCGGTTGCGCAGGCTTCGCCACTGTGCCGTGTTCGGCGGCCGGTGAAATGATTTCGGCGGCCGGCGGTTTTACCTCAGCTTTGACGTGAACGTCTTCTTTTTTGATCTCCGCGCCGGGAGCAACCGGCGATAGGGGTGGGGTCTCATCCTTTGCTTTCTTGACCTCGGGTATTTCTGCTGCAACAGACACCGGCTCCCTCGGCGGAAGCACCGGAGGGGCAACCTTTTCCGCTGCCGGTTTCGCTTCTTTCTCTTCGGGGGCTTCTTCAGCCGGTACGGCCTCAACCGTCGTCCGAACCGCCCGGCGGCGAATGACCGTGGTTTTAATTCTTTCTTCCACAATTTGCCGCGGCGATGTGGCCTGCAAGTCCTCTTTGACTCTCTCGATCTCGCCATCCTCCAGAGTACTGGCATGGGATTTGACGGTGATGCCTAATCTTTCCAGATGAGCAATCAGATCCTTATTCTCCAGACCAAGCTCCTTGGCCAACTCGTGAACTCGCTTTTTCGACATTCCCGAAACTCCCTCACGTTAAGTATTGGGTTCTTGAAAAAAATTACGCTTTTTTCGTATCACTTGTTTCTTCATCCAATATCCTGATCGCTTCTTCAATCCATTCCTGGCTTGATTTTTCACCTACACCGGGAATTTCAGAGAGCACCTGAGGCTCCATCGCAGCCAGCATCGCGATACTCTTGATGCCTTCGGCAAACAATTTTTCCGCCATCGCCGGTCCGATGCCGGTGATTTTCGTTAAAGCCTTCTGCCCGTCATCATCCTTCTCTGCGGCCATGGTTTCACTCTTCACGTCAATTTTCCACCCCGTCAGTTTAACCGCGAGACGAACGTTTTGACCATTTTTCCCAATGGCCAGCGACAGCTGGTCATCGGGCACAATCACGGTCATGGCGCGATTTTCTTCGTCGACGAAAACGCGATTCACTTTGGCGGGAGATAAAGCACTGGAGACATATTTGGCTGCATCTTCCGTATAGGGAATAATGTCAATTTTTTCGCCGCGCAACTCCTGCACGACGCTTTGCACACGCGTCCCGCGCATCCCCACGCAGGCGCCCACCGGATCGATGTCCTTGTCCTTGGCTTTCACCGCTATTTTCCCGCGCTTGCCCGGCTCGCGGGCAACACTGACGATGTCAATGAGACCTTCGGAGATCTCGGGTACTTCCACTTCAAAAAGCGCTTTCAGGAAAGCGGGGTGGGTGCGGGACAAAATGATCTGTGCACCTTTTGTATTCTTCTTCACTTCAAAGAGATAGGTCCGGATGCGTTCTCCGCGTTTGTAAGTCTCGCGATGAATCTGCTCCGCAGGGGGCACCACGCCTTCCGCTCTTCCCAGGTTTACAATAATGTTGCCGCCTTCAAAGCGCTGGACAAACCCGTTGATCAGTTCACCCTTGCGGTCCTTGTATTCATCGTAGATATTGTCGCGTTCGGCGTCTTTAACCCGCTGGATAATGATCTGCTTGGCCATCTGTACGGCAATGCGGCCAAAAGAACTGGTCTCGATTTTCATGCCCAGGGAGTCGCCCGGCTCCGCGCCTTCGTCAAGGGTTTTCCTGGCCTCTTCTTTGGAGATCTGTGTTTCAGGGTCGAGCACTTTATCCACAACCGTCTTGAATTGAAACACTTCAATTTCTCCGGCGTCATCATTATAATGGGCTTCGATGTCCACATTAGCCCCCAGTTTTTTGCGCGCCGCGGTCAACATAGCGGCTTCGAGGGCTTCTGTAATGATCTGCTTGTCAATACCCCTGTCCTTACCCATCTGTTCGATCAGACGTTTAAGTTCTTGCAACATTTACAAATTCCTCCCTTTTCTCATCTCGGGCTGTATCCCATTTCAGCCTGTCGGCGTTTTTCATTCTGAGATCGCCGTTTCGTCGGAAACCAGATTGGCCTTGGCGATTTCGTCCCTTGGTATCCTGAAAATTTTACCCGACACTTCCACGTGGACAATTTTCCCGCAGTCTTCATTCGTGAAGTCCACAAGTCTGCCTTGAAAATTCTTCACGCCGTCAATCTTAACATGGGTCTTTATTTTCACCTTGGCCCCTGTGAACCTGACAAAGTCCTGGTCGCGTGAAACAGGTCGGTCAAGGCCCGGCGACGATACTTCCAATGTATAGGGTCCGCGTGACAAGTCGTGAATATCCAGAATATCACCGAGCTGATTACTGATCGTCGTGCAGTCGTCCAGCGTGACGCCGCCTTCCTTGTCCAGGAAGAGCCGAAAGACCCAGCGCGTATGCATCTTCAGGCATTCGACATGGATCAGTTCCATCCCCTCGGACAGCGCTACCGGTTCGGCCAGTTCCCATATTTTGTTTCTCAACTCATCGTACATATCAATCGCTTCAGAAAATAAAAAAGTGGGCGAAAGCCCACTTCAAAGACTACTTTCAGTGATGGTTGGACATGCACCTACCATATACAGGCAGGCAATGCAAGCACTATTTACCACCCAAGCGGCCTGCCGTCAGAAAAACAAAATGGAGCGGGCGATGGGGCTCGAACCCACGGCGTCCAGCTTGGGAAGCTGACATTCTACCACTGAATTACGCCCGCTCATGGCCAGTGACTTTTATTCAACATCCCTTATTTGTCAAGGAATTTTTCGAAAGATCAATGGCAGGCCCCGGGCATAGATTTGTCTTCACGGTTGACAGCGGAAGATTTATTGGTTATGAGAATCGAAAAGCCGGGCGTATGCCCGCTTTTTTATTATATAAGACTCCCGAATGGCAAAAGATACGCGATCAAATCGCTTAGCCGCTCCATCTGCAACCGGAACGAAATGGATGGACCGTTACTCCCGAAGAAGGTCTTTCGGCCGCCGCGCGGGTCGGCAGGACGACCCATTTCAAGAACATCTGACGGATGAGCACAGCGGCACTCATCCGGTGCGTCGCATCATTCACTCATGAGGATATTTTGAACAGGCAACTTCAAAAAGAAATAGACCGCCGGCGCACTTTCGGCATCATCAGTCATCCCGATGCCGGGAAGACAACGCTCACCGAAAAGTTGCTGCTTTTTGGCGGAGCCATTCAAATGGCCGGTGCGGTAAAAGCCCGTAAGGCATCGAAGCACGCGCTTTCCGACTGGATGTCCATTGAAAAAGAGCGAGGCATCTCCGTGACGTCGTCCGTCATGAAGTTTGAATATGCCGGCTGTGAAATCAATCTCCTCGACACGCCGGGGCACCAGGATTTTTCCGAAGACACCTATCGGGTGCTCACCGCCGTGGACAGCGCTCTCATGGTGATCGATGGCGCCAAAGGTGTGGAAGCGCAGACGCAAAAATTGATGGACGTCTGCCGCCTGCGCAATACGCCCATTATCACCTTCATCAATAAAATGGATCGCGACTGCCTGCCGCCGCTGGACCTTCTGGCGGATATAGAAGATAAATTGCAGATTGAATGTTCCCCCCTTTCCTGGCCGATCGGGATGGGCAAACGATTCAAGGGAGTCTATAATATTTACGATAAAACACTGCATCTTTTTATGCCGGGGAAGGAGAGACGCACGGACGACGGAGTCGTGATT
>SBEK01000123.1 GCA_009668925.1 Deltaproteobacteria bacterium | reverse complement strand
CTCTTTGGGGCCGTGGCTGCCGTGCCGGTTCTGGGGGATTATCTGGGCGAGCACCTCGCTTTTCTCAAAGGCCGGCAGCAGTGGAAAGGATCGAGCCAAAATGGCCTGTACCTGCATTACAAAGGCGCGAAGGCAGAAATCACCAACGGCCGGCTGAATCTCAAAGACGCCGACATTCTTTTTGACGGGGGGCTGAACATCGACACGAAAGCCGTCGATATGAATCTGAACCTGCTTCTCGCCAAAGAGCTCAATGAAGCCGTCCGGGCAACGCTCGCGCAAAAGATCGAAGCGCTCGCCGGTTCCGACGTGAAGAAATACGCCGACCCGGGCAGGCTTGCCGGCATCGCCATGACGCCGCTTCTCAACCGCGACGGACGGATTGATTTGAAGGCTAAAGTCGCGGGCACCATGACGAAGCCGGAGGTCATTATTACTCAGCCGCCGCTGGGGTCGCTTAGCAGCCTATTGCAGAACCAGGCCGGCAGCCTGGCCGTGGAAGCCGGGAAAAGCGCCGCCCGGGAGTTGCTGAAGGAAGACCAGAAGAAGGTTCTGGAAGACATCGAGGGGTTGTTTAAGAAGAAATAAGTCCGCGGCGAGCCCAGGCCCGGCCGCTCAGGGGAGAAGAAGCGACATCGGTTTCAAGGCGTTGCTTCGGGCTGCCGGGAACCCCCAATAACAAAAGGAAGGAATAGAGTGATGAGCCAGTTGATCGATTTATCTATTGCGATAGAAAGCGGACTTCCGAGCGACCCGCCGATGATGATCCCCAAAATTATGTATGTTGATCATGCCATGGGCGCCGAAAGTATGAAAACGTTTTACCCGGGATCGACCGATGCCGATTTGCCCTCGGGTCTGGGCTGGGCCGTCGAAGTCCTGGAGGTTTCCACGCATGCCGGCACGCATATGGACGCCCCCTGGCATTTTCATCCGACGCAGGATGGGGGCCGGCCGTCGCTGACGATCGACCGGTTTCCGCTGGAATGGGGGATGGGAAACGGCGTGAAACTGAATTTTTCGGATCTGCCCGACGGATACAATATTACGGTCGGGGATGTGAAAGCAAAGCTCGGCGCGATCGGCCATACCCTTGGCGCCGGCGATATTTTTCTGGCGCAAAGCGGCGCGGCGCCGTATTGGGGTACACCCGATTACCTCGTGAAGGGCTGCGGCTTCAGCCGGGAGGCCACGCTCTGGATCCTGGATCAGGGGGTGCATGTCGTCGGGACGGACGGCTGGAGCTGGGACCGGCCGCTGCCTTTTCAGGCCCGGGAATTCGCGCGCACGAAAAATTCTTCGCTCATCTGGGAGGGGCATTTTGCGGGCATCGAAAAAGGGTATTTCCAGATTGAGAAACTGACCAACCTGGATCAGCTTCCGGCGACCGGGTTTAAGTTTTATTGTTTTCCGGTCAAGATCAAGCAGGCGAGCGCCGGCTGGATCCGGGCCGTGGCCGAGCTTCCGTAGCCCGCGCGATCACAGCGGACCAGGCGAACGTTACAGCGTTCCATCGAGAACGTCGGCGATTTCCGCTTTACAGGCCCGGCAGCGTTTCGCGCCTCGGAAAAGGGGCTTCCCGCAGAAGGGGCAATGATAGCGCTGCAGTTCTTCCCGGGCCCATTCTTCAGAGCCTTTTTCGTCGCCCAGCTTCGCTGCTTTGGCCCGCCATAAGGGGATGGTTCTTTGCATGACGCGCCGGCCGGTGGCGAGACCGAAATTCTCGATCATGCTGCAGGGCCACTCCTGGCATTGATGGCAGGAGTAGAAACCTTTTGCCCGGACGCAGTTTCTGATCGTGCACATCGTGCAGTATCCGTAAAGCTTCTTCGGCGGATCGCTTTGCATGCAGCCGTAACATTCCGTATCTTCGGGTTTGGTTTGATAGAGGTTGCCCATGACCTCTTTAAACTTTTCGTTCTTATCGCGGGTCGCGATGTAGACGCCGCATGCTCCGCAGTAAAGGCCGCAGGGAGCCATCAGGGCTTTGTCCTTTATTTCATCTTCCGTCCAGCCTTCCATAATCGTTTTCCCTCATTCAAAGTTTGCCGAAAATCGAATTGCTTTCCGCATGCCGGAAAATACTTTTGTCGGATTTTATCACAAACGAAGCGAATCAGTCATCCTCTATATTTTCCTGAATATAGAGGCGGCCGTCATCCAGACCGTAGGCCAGAAGATGGCCGTATCCTTCCTGGCGGTAGCAGCAGCCATTGTCAATGTTGATTCTGTTGGACGTGAGACTCGCGATGATCTGGTTAAGCTTCAGAGGGGTATGGCCGCAAATAACCCGTTTGGTTCCCGAATAGGTCTTTCCGCGGCCCCAGAGCATGGATTCCTCGCCCATGACGCCGAAGGGATCCGTGAGCGAAAAATCAAATTCTCCATGGACCAGCAGGTAGTCGTCGAGTTCCCTATACAGGGGGAAAGTGCTGAGAAAATCCAGATAGGGCTGCGGATCCGTGTCACCGAAACTTTGCAGGCCCGCCTGAATGCCGTCTTCCATCCAATAATTGTAGTGGAAAAAAAGCCGCCGGTCCAGACCGGCGCCGGCCGTCTTCAACCAGAGATCTTCATGGTTGCCGCGAAGGGCCACCATCGGGCAGTTCACGGCCATCATCGTATCGAGGACGCCCTTGCTGTCGGGACCGCGGTCGATATAATCTCCCAGCAAATAGAGCTGGTCTGTTTCTTTAATCCGGATCTTATCCAACAAGCGGCGAAACGTTTTGCAGCAGCCGTGGATGTCGGAAATAGCGTAACGCATCTAAAACATCATCCTGAAAATTTCTGGCGTTTCCCTTATCACACTTTGTACCGTTTTGCATGCCCGGCGATGATGTCCCGTCATTAATTCATTGACAGGCCCGTCCGTTTTTTCTATAGTCGCAGCCACAAACGCCGGTTTGATTCCACAGAAATCCTTCCCTGCCGTGTGAGCATTTATGGGAAAAACGTTCTCCGCAAATTACCGCTGGTATATTTTCGCGCTTTGTGCCGCCATTTTTATTATCTCCCAATTTTGGCGTGTCTCGAACGCCGTCGTCGCCAACGACCTGAGCCGGGACCTGGGCCTCACTCCGGAGAGCCTCGGATTGCTTGGCGGCGCCTTTTTCTATAGTTTTTGCCTCGTCCAGCTGCCCATGGGATTCCTGCTCGATCGCTTCGGCGCCCGCGCCGTCATGAGCACCCTGGCCTGCATCGGTGCGGCCAGCGCGGTCATCTTCGCTTTTGCCGGCGGCGCTGCCACGGCCATATTGGCCCGGGCGGGAATCGGCATCGGCATGGCCGCCGCCTTGATGGGCTCCTACAAAATATTTACCGCCTGGTTTTCTCCTCAGGAGTTTGCCACGCTGTCCGGCATCATGATCGCGCTGGGGAACATGGGGGCGATGAGCGCCACCGCTCCGCTGGCTTTGCTCAGCGAACTCCTGGGCTGGCGCGGCGCCTTCCTGTGCATGGCGGCCGTCACTCTGAGTCTGGCCGTGACCATTTATCTGGTGGTGCGCGATCATCCTGAGCGGCCGGCCGCCTCGCAAATTCAGCCCCCCCTCTCCGTGAGCGGCATTTTTTCCGGGCTCCTGACCGTTCTCGGTGACAGCCGTTTCTGGCGTCTGGCGCCGCTTTCCTTTGCCTCCTACGGGGTCATGATTACTATTCTGGGATTATGGGGCGGGCCTTACCTGAGGGACGTCTGCGGCCTGAGCAAGACGAGCGCGAGTGTCATCCTGCTTGCGACTCCCGTCGGGGCGGTTTGCGGCGCGCCTCTCTGGGGCCGTTTGTCCGACATTCTGAAGCGGAGGAAATACCTGATCCTGTTTGTACAGGGAGTCTCCCTGCTGCTTCTTTCCAGTCTGGTTATGGATCTGCACTTGCCCCGCTGGGGCCTGCTCGTGCAATACTGGCTGTTTGGTTTTGCCGGCGTTTCTTCGACGCTTTTGTACGTTCAGGTGAAAGAGACTTTTCCGCTTTCCATCGCCGGAACCGCTCTGACCGGGTTGAATTTTTTTCTCATGCTGGGCGGCGCCGTCTTTCAGCACATGATGGGCATAATCATGGGGCACTGGACGCCGTCGGCAACGGGCGCTTTGCCGGTTACGGCCTACCAGTGGGGCTTCGGCGTCTCCGCCGCCGTGCTGGCCCTGACCCTGATCGTATACATCGGCAGTCACGACACCACGCCGGAATCCGTTCTGACTTGATCCGGCCGGGGCCTTCAGGAGAGCGTATCTACCCCTCGTTTTGCATCCATTTTTTTCCGCCAAGGACGCGGGCCGCCATCATGCTGGAGACATTGTCGCCGACGGCGTTCACCATCGTTGCGGGGGCGTCGACGAGTGTGCCGATCATGGTGATGAGCAGAAATGCTTCGGGCGGAAAGCCATAGAGCGATAAAATCAAGAGCTCGCCGATGGTGCCGCCCCCGGGAATGCCGCTCACGACCACCCCCGTCAAAAGTGCGATGCCCAGCGCGGTGAGAATCGTTTCGAAGCCGGCAAAGGGCAGGTGATAGATGCCGAAGAGGAAGGCGATCTTCAAAACCGCGGCCAGACACGATCCTTCCATGTGGATCGTGGCGCCGATGGGAATGACGACTTCACTGATGTCCCGGGGGACGCCGATGTTATCCGCCGCCAGCAGATTCGCGGGAATAGTCGCCATGGAGCTGCCGGTGGCGAGCGCCATAACGGAAGGCGGGATGATGTTCTTCCAGAACGCTTTCACGCCGCGGAAGCGTCCGGCAAACCAGGCATACGCCGTAAAAGCAATCAGGAAATACAAAACGGCGATCGGATAATACACGGCCATCGCCCGCGCATAGGAACCCAGAAGCTCCGGACCGAACGCTCCTACCAGATAGGCAAAGTAGGCGCAAAGACCTACGGGCGCATAATACATGATGAAGGAAATGAGCTTCATCATGACAGTGTTCGCCGACGCCAGAAATCCGGCAAAGGCTTTGCCTTTCTCTCCCGCGGCCGACGCGGCCAGCCCGACTCCGATCGAGAAGATGATCAAAGCCAGCATGTTGTTCTTGGACAACAGACTTCCGAAATCAGGGACGGTGAAGGCCCGGACGATCTGCTCGCCGGTTTTCATCTGCTGAATGTCTACCGCGGCGGGGAGCGAAACAGCGACGCCCGCCGCGGGCGGGAAGAGAATAACGGCGGCCATCATGACCACGGAGGCGATGAGCCCCGTGACGACGAAAATCAGGATCATCACCAAAAGAATCCTGCCCAGCCGCCGGAGGTTGGACATGGAGGCGACGGTGGCCGAGATGGAAAAGAAAACCAGCGGAACGATAACGGTGAAAAGCAGGTTCAGAAAGACATCGCCCAGCGGCTTGAGCACGGCGGCATCTTTTTTAAAAATGACGCCGATGGCCGCCCCGATCAGGATGGACGAGATAAGCAGGATCGAAAATCCGTAGGACTTCAAAAAAGGCGGCAGAGGCGTTTTGGCCATGGTCACTTCACCGGGAAATTGAAGTAGGTCTCGGGAAACGGTTCATTGTTGAGAGTGAAGTGCCACCACTCCTGATCATAGTTGCGAAAGCCGTATTTGGCCATCAGCGTTTTCAGAAGCAGGCGATGGGCGCGGTGCTGCGGGCTTAAGGTGATGTTTTCCGGGTGCGATGCCGGATCGAAGCAGTCAAATCCCGTGCCCATGTCGAGCGAATTGTCCGCGAAGCGGACGCCGGCGGGAAGGGTGCAGGCCTTAAGCGGCTCGCCCGCGACATAGGCGGGCTGCAGCGGCGCGGGCAGCGACACGATCGTCAGATCCACCGTGCTGCCGCGGCTGTGGCTGGAGCGCTCCGCAATGTAGCCGTCGCGAAACAGGTTTCGTTTATCCACCGTGGGGTAGAACTCTTTCTGCGTTTTGGTATCGTTGACATCTTTGGCCCAGCGCACGAAATGATCGACGGCCCGCTGCGGGCGGTAGCAGTCATAAATTTTGATGCTCATGGAAAACGGCGCCAGGTCCTTTTGCACATTGGCCAGCTTCTCAGCCGCCTGCCTCGTCAGGATGCAGGTCGCGGCTTCATAGCCGTCCACACGGACGCCCAGAAAATTGTGATCGGTATAATAACGAATGTCCATCAGGGCATCGGGGATGACCTCCCGGATGTGAACAAAACCATCGGGCAGGGAATCGGCCCAGGACGTTGCAGGAGACGATGCGGCCATGGCCAGCGCCGCGAGCAGCACCGCGGGCAGAAATAATTTGAATTTCATAAAATGAGCCTCCTTAAGGAATGGGGTCGGGATTGATAACGATGACCGGCTTGGCCGCCTCGTCTAGCCAGGCCAGAATACTCACAATGTCTTCTTCGGATACGGCGACGCAGCCGGCAGTCGTCGATCTCGCGCCGGCCCAGACATGCATAAAAATCGCACTGCCGTATCCTTTGACGACGGGATCGGTGTTGTACTCGATCACGATTCCGTATTTATAGAGGTCGTCGTCGCGTCTCATCTTTTCAAAAGAGGTGGCCCGGGTCTCGGTTTGTTTGACCCAGCGGTTGTAATCCGCGGCCTGGACATCGTCCACCCAGAGGTCGTCGGCTCCGGCCCGGCGGTACGGCATTTTTGTAGCGGCCGAATCGGCATATCCGAAAACCGTTCCCAGCCGGTAAACCCCGGAGGGCGTCCGTCCGTCGCCTTCGCGTTTTTCGCCGGGCGGCGCGAAGCCGTTTCTGCCGATGACGGCATTCACGGGGGGCCGTGCTCTGCGCCATTCCGAAGCGGTCCGCTCCAGCGCGTAGACCTTGCTCGCCGTCCAAAAAAGAAAACTGTCATCGACGACCAGCAGAACCTGGTTTGTATCGGAGGGGATGCTCCCGCCGACGGAAAGTCGTGTGGCCGTCTTTACGGTATTGGAGGAAGAAAAATTGGCGCAGGCCGAAAGGGCCAGCAAGGCCATCGACAGCAGCGCAAAACGGATTATCTTTCCGAACAGACATCTTCTCATCACGGCCGCACCTCTTGTGAGGGGTATTTGTAATTTAAAGCAGAGCGTTTTTCAACACAATTATCGAGGCCGGCCGTAACGCTTGACGAATTCCCCGCCGTACCGATCGCGAAATGTATAAACGGAGAAACGCCGCTGCCGTCTTGCGCGAAAGCCGGATTCATTTCACCTCAAATTCCACCGCATCGACAATTTCATTTGGCCCGCAGGTAAGCGTTAGGGTGTGCCGGCCGGGTATAGGCGTCCACAGGAGGGTGTTTCCGTGATCCGCAAGCGGCAAGTCATCGAGCACCCAGTGCCGGGACTCGCCCGCCGCCCCGGAGACAAAGCTGACTTTTTGCAGATGAGAAGGAATATCGGGGTCCAGGGCAATCAGGGTTCCGGACGGCGGGTAAATAATACGGCAATCCCCGCGGACGGCCGCGGTCCCGCGATTTTCCGGCTCGGTCCCGGCAATGAACCACTCCGGGCGATTGCCGCTTCCCGCCGCGAGCGTCCGGATAAGACCGGCGGGGGCAGATGGGTGAAAGGAGGCATCGCGGGCGTGCAGATCATTCATCACGGCGCACCAGACGGGAGCTGATCCGGCAATGCCGCTTATGTTCCACATGGACGCGCCGGAGAAATTCCCCACCCAGACGCCGACCGTATAGCGGTGGGAATAGCCTACGCACCAGTTGTCGCGCATATCCTTGCTGGTGCCGGTCTTGACGGCGCTCCAGTAGCGTGTGGCCAATGGATTCTCCAGGCCGAACGTGGAGCTTCGCGCGTCGCGGTCCGCCAGAATGTCCGAAACGATAAAGGCGGCTGCGGGCGAAAACACGCTCTTTGCGGCGCCCTCACGACGTTTGAGCAGAGGCGTCAGATGCGCTTCGCTCCAGACGCCCCGGTTGGCCAGCACCCGGTAGGCATTCGTCAGCTCCCAGAGACTCATGTCCGCCGATCCCAGGGCCAAAGACAGTCCGTAGAAATCTCCGGATTCTTCAAGGTGGCGAATGCCGAGGTCGCGCAGAATATTCAGGAAGGATTCGGTGCCGACCAGCGAAAGCGTCCGCACGGCGGGCACGTTGAGCGATGAGGCCAGGGCTTCGCGGGCGCTCACGGGGCCGTGAAAAGACGAATCATAATTGCCCGGCTGATAGATGCCGAAGGGATAAGCGACATCGAGCGGCGAGTCGTCCAGGGCGGACGCGGCCGTAAGCAATCGGCGGTCAAAAGCCGCGGCATAAAGAAAAGGCTTCAGGGTGGAGCCGGTCTGCCTAAGCGCGCGGACGCCGTCCACAAATGCTCCGGCAGAGGCGTGCGCGCTGTAACTTATGTAGGCCAGGACGTCGCCGGTATTGTTCTCCAGGACCACGAGGGCGCCCTGCCTTGCATTTTGATCGGCAAGTGCATTGATTTGCCGCGCCAGATGCTCCGCCGCAAACTTCTGCAGGCGGGCATCGAGCGTCGAAGAAATCTGTGTTCCCGCCGGCTGATCCTTCAAAAGCAGCCGGGCCGCGTGCGGCGCCAGATTGGCGCGCGGCTGAAGGGGAGTAACCCCCAGGTAAAGCTCCCGGATTCTGCCGTCCGCCGCGGCATTCTCCACGTTCCAGGCGAGTTGCCCGTTCAGATGCCGCACCCGCACCGTAAGAGCCCGGGCATCGGCGTTGGGCGCGCGGATGAGGGAGGCGAGAATCAGAGACTCCACCCGGTCCAGACCGTGCGGATTTTTTCCGAACAGGCCCCGGGAAGCGGCGGCGACGCCCGAGTATTCTCCGCGGAAAGTCACCAGGTTCAGATAGGCTTCCAGGATTTCATTTTTCGACCAGCGTTTTTCAATGTCACGCGCCAGCAGTATTTGTGTCATCTTTTGCGGGAGAGTCCGCTTTCCGGTCTTGCCGGTTGTGCCTTTGTCGAGGAAATAAGCCAGCTGCATCGTAATCGTGCTTGCGCCGCGCTGTCCGGAACCCGACAGGTAGCCAAGCGCCGCCGCACCAAGCGCCCTGTAGTCCACGCCCGCATGCGCGTAAAAGCGCTTGTCCTCGGAACTGAGGACCGCTTCTTTGAGAGAAGGGGAAATATCGTCGAGCGCCGTCCAGTCGAGCCTCCTGCCCTGCTTATCGGCGCGCAGCTCATGCAGGATCACGCCGTGGCGGTCGAGCAGCAGGGAATCCGATCTTACATGCGCCAGCCGCACTTCGTTAAAGGAGGGCAGGGCCTGGGCGTTCGCCGCCCCAAGAACCGCAATGGCCAGGGCCGCCAGCCAATATGGAAGGAGATGCTTCATATGATTATACCGATCAACAGCGCTGGAAGTTGCATCGCTACCTCCCCCGGCACTTCGTGCCACCCCCTCCAAAGGGGGACAGCTCCCCCGTCGCTTCGTGCCACCCCCTCCAAAGGGGGACAGCTCCACCGGCACTTCGCCTTTCACCCTCACCCTGACCCTCTCCCGTCGAGGGAGAGGGGGTTGAATCGGAGGCAGGGAACGGTCGCGACCGTTCCCTACACCTCGCACCTTGTTCCTTGAACCTTATTTATGGCACGATCGTCATGGCGGTATTCGGCATCTCGCCTTGCATTTCCGGATAGTACATGGCTTCCACTCTTGTTGCGGGCAGGTGGAACGTGCCGCCGGTGTTGAGCCGGATCGTGTATTCGACGCGCCAGGCCCCTTTGGGCACAAATTCATAATACGCGCGAAACGCTTCAAAGGAGCGCTCTTCAAACGCCGGCCAGACCCAGCCTTCCTTCTTTTCACCGGAGGTCAAAATGTCCGAATCGCGGCCCAGGCCTGTGCCCAGGATTGTTGTTCCCGCCGGCACCGGATCACTCACCACCACCCAGGTCTGGTCCGCCTGCGCTTCCAGATCCAGGCGCACACGGATCACGTCGCCCCTCGTCCAATGCTTTGGTGTTTTCTGCGACACGGCGGTGAGTGTCTTTTTAATTTTGTAACCGGAGGAGAAGGGCTCTTGAAGCGGAATCGCCGCCAGACTGGAAACGGTCAGCCAGGGCTTGCCCGCGCCGGTGTGATTTACGCTGAGGACTGACTTATTTTGCGGCCAGGCCAATAGCTCCGACCGGCCGTGGGGGCTGGTATTCCAGGCGAGCGTTCTGGTCTGCTGAGTAAGCGTTGTCACGGTCTGGCCGCCGACCGGCACGGCTTCAAAGGTTTTGGAGAATTTTTCCATCGCCAGCACACCCCAGGCGTTGGCCACGGTCAAATCCCAGTGGCCGCGCTTCTGCCGGGCCAGCGCCCCCTGCGCTAGCCTCGGCGCATCTTCCCTCCAACCCGGTTCATTCATGAGGGTAATGAGCGCGCGGACGGCGTTCACGTCCCCAGACACCATGAGCCACCAGAGCGCGTCGGTGCGCTCCGTGGAAAATCCCATGGTCGTGCCCTGGAAGTTCAGGCGCGACCGCAGAATTTGCTCCGCTTCTTTGATGCGCGTCTCCCGCTCGGGGATGTCCGGGACGTTGCGCAGAATATTGCGCCAGTCGATCAGAGCCGAGGTCGGCCAGAGATTCGGCTCGATGCTGATGGAACCCAGCATGGCGGCTTGCGCCTTCCCGTCGCGCGACAGGGCTTCAATGGCCGCGAGCTTGCGAATGCTCAGATCGGCGGCGGAGAATGCCGCTGCGCAAATGAACTTCCCGTCGATAAAATTCTTGAGGCCGCTTTGCATCTTTGCCCTGGCGGATTCCGGAATGGGTAAGCCCGCCTCATGGGCGACGGCCAGAATATAGGAAGTGAGCGACACAGAGCCGCACAGAAAACGCATCGGGAAATACCGGGCAAGCCCCGTATCATCCAGATGCGCGGGCAGCTTCGCCATCGTTTCCTTCCAGAGCGCAGCGTCGCGAAGCGCCACGGCCCGGGAAACTCTTTGTTCCAGGCACGTATAGGAATAGCGCCTCATGTAATCCGTCACCCCGTCGAGGCCGCCGGATATTTTCGGTTTCAACGTGGTCTTCACGCCGCCGCGTCCGGAAAGAGCGCCCGCCGGACGCTCCACCTCCATCCGAAAGGGCTTGTCAAGCTGCGTGATAGTTGCCTGGTAAGTCGAAACCGGTGTCGCGGGGACGACCGTCTGCGCGATTTTGATGCGGTCGGCGGCGCTGGATGCTGCGTCTTTAGCGTCAATCGTCCAATGCATTTTTTCAATGCCGGCAGGCGCCGTCGCCTTCCAGCCGATTTCTTTGGACTCGCCGGCGGCAAGCGTTGCCCGGAGCGGTTCCATCCCCCGTTTCATTTCGGGAACGGTTGCCCAAAGCGTGACTTCCAGCGGATGGTTCGTGGTATTGCGGAGGGTAAATCCGGCGAAGAATTTGTCGCCTTCGCGGATGAGTGGAGGGACTCCGGAAAGAACCATCAGGTCCTGCGTCGAGCGGACGGATGTATAGCCCGTTCCGAAAAACCCCGCGCCCGCCGTGGCCACCGCCACAATGCGGAAGCTGGTCAGCGCGTCATTGATGGGAACTTCCAGTGATGCTTCGCCGCCGGCGTCCAGGGCGACGCGCCCTTTCCACAATAGGAGCGGATCGAACATTTCGCGCGTGGGTTCGTGGCCCGGCGCCAGCCCCCCGCCGCCGCCCTGTGCCAGCGCCTTCAGACCGAAGTGGCGTTTGCCGACCACTTGCATTTGCGCGGTTGAAGTTTTCACGCTGGTGCCGCGGCGTCCCATCATGGCCGCGAGAATCTCCCAGCTGCGGTTGGGCATCAATTCCAGTAATCCTTCATCGACTGCCGCCACGGCGACCTCCGCGCCGGCAGGCAGCGCCCGGCCCGAAGCGGTGCGAACTTTGATTTTGACTTTTGCCTTGTCGCGGACCCTGTAAATTCTGGCATCCGGGGTAACGGACACGGCGAGTTCATGATTCTTCCAGCCCACATGAATTTCGGCCATGCCGAGTTTGTAGGCCGGTTTACCCAGGTCCACCTTGCTCCCCGGCGCGATGCCGGCGGCGCGTCCGCGCACGAGAAGCGCGGAAACATAGACATTGGGCGCATAGGAGGCCTTGACCGGGATTTCAATGACCGGATTTTTTCCGGTAAGCGGCTTGACCCACGCATCGAGAATTCCCTCGCGCTCCACCGTGATGAGCGCGGCGGCCTCGCGAAACGGCATGCGCACCTGGAAGACGGCCTTGTCGCCCGGTTCATAACGCTTTTTTTCCGCGATCAGATCGATCCGGTCGGAGTCGCTCACATCAAACCACCAGTCTTCCTTATCGGCCACCCAGATGTCCCGGTTGGCGACGGTTTTGCGTCCGGCGGCATCCGCACTTTCGGCCTGCAAAATGACATTACCCGAAACGGGCGACCTGGCTTCACAGACCAAAAGTCCGCGCGTGCCTGTCTTTCCCTCGCAGATCGCGCCGATATTTTTGGTTTCGGTTGTGTGTTCATAGGCGTAAAATCCGCCGATCAGCCTTTTACGGTGCGAGTAGGTCTTGCGTTCCAGAAGATTGACCTTGACCGCGGCGCCGGTCACGGGCGCTCCGGTGATATCGACGAGAGCGACATGAAATTTCAGGGCCTCTTTGGAGGCAGCCCAGGAATCGGGCCTGATGCCGATCAGGTATTGCGAATTCCACAGGGGAAGGCGTGAAGAGACCGTGGAGATCTCTCCGCTCGGGTCGGCGAATTCCATCTCGCTTAAGAGCTCTTTCGGAACATCCGCCTCAGGCAATTGGGCGATGTTGACGCGGAGCGATCCCGCCGGTTCCAGAGTAAGGTTCCTCACGGGCAGCTTGACGGCGCGTCCGCCTTCGCTGTCTTCGCCGTCTTCGGCCGTGTATTCGCCGCGCCGGATGATGCCTTCCTTGACCTTCCCGTTGGCGAAAACGAAGTCGTCATAACCTTCGAAGGGTGAGATAAACCTGGGGCGCACTTCTCCCCGCAGTTTAACCGGCAGATGGCCCGCGCCGCCTCCGGCCAGATACGAAACGCTCAGAT
>SBEK01000302.1 GCA_009668925.1 Deltaproteobacteria bacterium | reverse complement strand
GACGTCCGGCACGGCCGAATGAGCAGAAATGGAGAACGCGTGGCGATGAGAATATTGATTATTGACGATGATGCTTCTTTCCGGCGCATCCTCGAATACAATCTTCAGGAGGAAGGATACGAGGTTGCAACCGCTTCATCGGGCGAAGAGGGCCTTGATGCCTTTGAAAAGCACAATCACCAGCTTGTGATCACGGATATGAAGATGAGCGGCATCAGTGGAATGGATGTTTTAGCGGCCATCAAAAAGAAATCTCCCGAAACACTGGTCATCGTTATCACAGCGTTCGGGACAGTGGACAGGGCCGTGGAAGCCATGAAGCTCGGAGCTTATGACTATATTACCAAGCCGATCAATCGTGATGAATTGAAGTTGATTGTCCGCAAAGCGGAGCACATGAGCAGCCTGTCGCACGAAAATCGCGATCTGAGACGCCGTCTGGAAAGCCGCACGGAATTTAAGGATATCATCAGTACATCGGAGGTGATGACCGAGGTTTTGTCTTTGATTCGGAAGGTGGCGGACACAACGGTCTCGGTATTAATAACGGGCGAGTCCGGAACGGGCAAAGAACTGGTTGCCCGGGCGATCCATGAACAGAGTTCCCGCCGGAATGCGCCGTTTGTCGCCGTCAATTGCGCCGCCATTCCCCGTGATCTTTTAGAGAGTGAACTGTTCGGCCACGTGAAAGGCGCCTTTACCGGAGCCGTCCGCGATCAGGCCGGTAAATTCCAGTCGGCGGATTCGGGAACGATATTCCTGGATGAAATCACCGAATTGCCGCTGGCGATGCAGCCGAAGCTCTTGCGCGCTCTGCAGGAAAAAGAAGTCTCTCCTGTCGGAAGCTCCCAAAGCCGCAAAATCGATGTGCGGGTGATTACGGCAACCAACCGGGACATCGAAAGCGACGTCGCCGCCGGTCTCTTTCGCGAGGATCTCTACTACAGGCTCTCCGTCATTCCCATCACCATCCCGCCGCTTCGGCAGCGGTCTGATGATATTCCTCTGCTGGTGCGCCACTTCAGTGCGAAGGCGGGTTTCCCGAAAGCGGTCTTTACCGGCGAAGCGATGGCGGCGCTTACGGGTTATTCCTGGCCGGGAAATGTCCGGGAACTGGAAAACACGGTTGCCAGAATCCTGATCCTGCACAGCGGCGAAACCGTTACCCTGGATGATGTTCCCGAAAAGATTATTTCTCCGAAATCGAAACCCGGCAGGTCTGTTTTGAACCTTCCGCAGGAAGGATACTCACTGGAGCAACTCGAACGGGAAGCCATCATTGAAGCGTTGAAGCGAAATCACTGGAACAAATCGGCTGCCGCCGCTTTCCTGAAAATTCCGCGTCATATTCTCCTGTATCGCCTCGAGAAATTCAATATCCAGCCGTTGCCCGAGAAACCGTGAATGCCTTTATCCGGGAGATGAGAGTATTGCAGAATATTCAAGAATATTCTTTATTTTGTGTAGAATAGTCTGCAATTCATCTTTGAGCAAGTTTGACAACCTTAGTATAATCGTTAAGTTACAATGTGGCAGGACCTTTGCATTTCGTTATGGAAACCGATGCGGCAGGTTCAATCTGTGAGGCAATGGGTAAAAAAATCAGAAGTATCCGACAATGAGTAAAGGAGAATCAAAAATGAAGAAAATGTTTTTAAGTTTAATGGTGGTGTTGCTGTCGTTTAATATTGCGCTCGCCGGAAATTTCGAAGTGGTGAAAAAAGCAGGCGATCACACCGTAACGATCAAGATGGACAAGCCTTCTCCGGGGATCGGGAAGAACAATATTGAAACCCTCATTAAAGACGCTCAGGGCAAAGCGGTGACGGATGCAGCCGTGGTGGTGGAG
>SBEK01000301.1 GCA_009668925.1 Deltaproteobacteria bacterium | reverse complement strand
TCCCCACGCTTTGCTTGAACCCCGGCAGGCCGGCCGATTCACGACGCAATGATGACAGCATTCTGGGAGAAGTCAATAGGGAATCACCCCCCCTGCAGGGGGGCTGCGGAGGATTAAGCAAGCCGGTTCGATAGCACGCGAATCGCTGCCCGCGTTCCTGGGGGCTCTCAGTTTCCGGAAATTCATTCCAACCGCGCTTGGTACGGGCTGCGAACAAAAAAAACCGGAACCGGCGCGGGGCCGATTCCGGCTATCTGTTACGTCAGGTGACTCTTTTTAGTCGCCCCAATTGTTTTTGCCTTTGCAGCGATCCAGTTTCTGATCCATCCAGGGAAGAACTTTGGCGGCCGGAATAACGAACGTCGGGCCGTAAGACGCTGAAGTCTTGTACCAGTAATACGGCGCAATGCTCATGGACGCTTTCTGACCCTCCCAGGTTACAAATTCGGAAACGGCCAGATCCTGAACGATCTTGTGGTCGCAGGCTCTCATCTTGACCACTTTCCCGTTCACATACTTATAGGTATCGTTTTCCCAGACGCTGATGATTTTTTCCGGATCCGTGCTCTGCGCGCGCTCGATGACGCTCATCAGCCAGTAGGTCACGCTGGTCCATGAACCGAAATTGCCGAAGTAGTGCTCAAACAGTTTGCCGTTGTAAGGCGCCGTTTTCCAGGTCGTCTTCCACAGACCGTTCCAGGCCTTATAAGCCTTGACATACCCTTGTGATTTGAACTGAGGATTTGCGGTCCAGAAAGAGCTCAGGTTAACCAGGCCTTTCGTTCCTTCCACGCCCACGTCGTTGAGCGTGTTGGGATCATCGATATAGACATTGGCAAAGGGCAGCATGACGCCCATCTGCCGCGACTGCTTCAGAAGGTTTCCGGCGTCGGGAAGCCAGTCCCCCGTAAAGACCACCTCGGCGCCGGCGGCCTTGATCTTGGTCAGGTACGGAGCGTAGTCGGTCAGGAAGAGTTTATGGTAATCTTCACCCACCAGAGTCGCTTCCGGATAGTATTCCTTGAGGCCATTCTTGAAATTCTCGGCGAACTCATGGCCGAAAGCATAATCCTGGTTCAGGATATAAAACTTTTTCTCTTTCTTCTTGATCTGGCCGTAATAGTAGGCCAGGCCGCGGGCGTTCTGCTCGGTGGAAAAAGCGGTATGGAAAGCGTAGCGCGAGAAATTGCCGGCATTCTGCAGGTCGTCGGACATGCAGGTGGCATTGATGGCAATCACTTTGTATTTGTTGGCCGCTTCATTGATGATTCTCATCAGATGGCTTCCATCCGTTCCCCAGAGGACGTGGACTTTCTCCTGCAGGATCATGCGTTCGACCACTTTTTTACATTGATCGGCCTTGCCCATATGATCGGCCTTGATGACCTCAATGAGCTTCTTCTTGCCGTCAACCAGGATGCCGCCCCGCTTATTCAAGTCATAGGCCACCCAGTTGACCACGAGCCAGTAGATCTGGCCGTTGATCGCCGAAGGGCCGGAAAATGACGCCACGAGTGCAATCTTAATGGTGTCGCCGGTGGGTTGAGTGACATTGGCCGGATCAAAACCGGTCATGTCGGCCATTTTATCCGCGTTGAAAGCCGCCTTGGCCTCCGCCGCTTTTTCCGTCTTGGCGGGTTTCGCCGCCTTGGCCGCCTGAGCGGTGGATGGTCCATAGGCCACCAGAGACAAAACGGCGATCGTCAACAATAAAACTGAAAAACGCTGAAACAGACTCCTCATGATCAAAACATCCTCCTTTTCATTTTATCATCAAGGTTTGAAACCTGATTTCAATGTTTGCGGGTGGGACATCGCGTTACGGACGTACTCTTATACCAATACTCCCATAAAG
>SBEK01000122.1:2344-13009 GCA_009668925.1 Deltaproteobacteria bacterium | reverse complement strand
GTCCATGACGGGGACAGCCTGGTGGTCGGCAACTACACAGAGGGGATGCCCTATAACCTGATCTTTGAAATCATCCGCCAGAAGAAGAGGCGGCTGACCTACTACAGCCAATCCGGCACAGCGGACGCGGAGTTCCTGGTTGCGGGCGACTGCGTGGAAAAAATGTGCTCCGCTTTTATCCACAAATGGGGCGGGCGCGGCGCGGGAAGCATGGTGGAGCGCTATCAGCGGGCGGGAAAAATCGAGGTGGAAGACTACACGAATTTCACCTACAATGCGCGGCTGGCGGCCGGCGCCTACGGCTACGAGTTTATGCCCGTTCTGCCGGCCATCATGGACTCGGATGTTTTCCACGTCCGGGGCTATATGGGGAAAGACAAATTCGGCGTCGTCAAGAGCCCTTTTTCCGGCAAGGATATTCCCGTGGTCCCCGCGGCGAATCCCGATGTCTGCATCCTGCATGTTCAGCGCGCCGATGTGAACGGCAACGCCCAGCACTGGGGCGGCCTGGGTTCTACCGTTCACGCCTGTCTGGCCAGCAAAAAAATCATCGTCTCGTGCGAGGAAATCGTGGACTACGACATTATCAAATCAAGCCCCCATCTCACCATTGTCCCCGGCTTCCGGGTCCAGGCGGTGATTGAGGAGCCGTACGGCTGCCACCCGGGCGAACTGCCGGGTTACCGGAACCCGGATCTGGCGATGTTCAGCCTCATCAACGCGGCCATCTGCTCCGAAGCCGGGCTGGCCTCCATGTATGATGAATGGATTTACGGCCTGCCGGACCGCAACGCCTATATCCAGCATTATATCGACGTTTTCGGACAGAGGTCGCTCAACCGTTTCAAGGCGCGGTCTTACTATTCCGCCCCCGCCGATTACGGCATCGCTTTTTCATCGGGGTGGGATGCGAATGGCCTGGCCTTAAGTCTGGGCGTGGACATGAACGGGTTGGAACAATTGATTGCGGAAAAAGGAGAACTGGTCGATGTTAAGTAAGAAAATTACCAAGGAAGAACTGCTGATCGTGACGGCTGCCCGCCAGATCAAGGATCACGATGTGTGCGTCCTGGGCATCGGGATGCCGATTCTGGCGGGGGCGCTGGCCAAGCATACGCACGCCCCGGCGGCGGTCCTGCTGATGGAGTCGGGGATCGTCGATTTTGAACCGGTCGTTCTGCCGATCAATGTCGCCGATGCCACCTGTACGCGCGGATACGGCTATGCCACCGACCTGTTCAGCGTTTTCACGGCGATCACCTACGCGGGCTACGTGAACAAGGCCTTTCTCGGCGTGGGGCAAATCGACAAATACGGAAATATCAATACGTCTTATCTGGGAATGCCGCCCGAAGCTCAGCGCATCACCGCCGCGGGCGGCGCTCCGGAGTTTTATGCCTATGCCAAGGAAACGATCCTGACCATGAAAGGGAAGGGTTTTGTTGAGAAGCTGCCTTATCGCACATCCACGGGATTTATGGGCGGCGGTGACGAACGCGAACGCTCCGGCCGCTACACGCCGGGCTCCGGTCCCAGCATCCTCATCACCTCCAAAGGAATCTTCAAGTTTCATCAAGACACCAAGGAAATTTACCTCGATGCCCTATTCCCCGGGGTGACCGTGGACGACGTCCGGGCGGACATCCCCTGGGATCTGCAGGTGGCGGAGGAAATCCACTCCTTCCCGGTGCCGGAAGATGAAGAAATTGATTTTCTGCGGCGCTTTTCTCCGCCCAACTCGTTTCCCAATCAAGTCGCCACACAGTTGTCGCTGGAGCACTTCCGGCGGCAGGCGCTGGCGGAAACCATGAAATAGGGGCAGCGCTGATCATTGGAACGTGTTCGATAGGCCGGAGCATCCGGCCTATTTTTTTTCTGTACCTAATAAGACTGAGGAATGCACAGTTCGGGAAGCCGGCCTCGCCGGTCATTTCCCCCGACGCCTTCTTCCCTATTGGACGGCGCTCTGGTATAAACAAAAGATGGATGGGTCATGTCCGGACATTCGGCAGGAATGAATCCTTCGGACGCCGTATTTTTTCTAGGAACGCCGGAATCGGCCGGGAAGAGCTTATGGTCATCCTCACCACTTTTTGGAAAACGATAATTTGGGCAGGCCTTGTCTTGCTCTTATCGCTTGGTGCGGGAGACACCCTGCCCAAGCCCGGCTGGCTCGCGTTCCCCCATATCGATAAAGCGGTTCACTTCCTGATGTATTTTGTTTTTGCTTTCGTGTTGATTCATGATCTTAAACGCCCCGGCAAAATGCGCCGGCCGCAGAAGGGAAATAAGATCATCCTGATCTCCGTTTTATTCGTCATCGGCTGGGGCGCAATGATGGAAATTCTGCAGCAGATACCTGTTATCCGCCGCGACGGCGATTTCTTTGATTTTCTGGCCAATGCCGCGGGTGCGGTCACTGCCGCTTTTTCCTATCGGATAGTTGAACCGTTATGGGATAAAATTGATCGTCAGCTTTAAAATTCGTAGCGGCGCCACCGGGACGGACGCCCGCGGGACATCCCCGAATCGCATCCGTCTTTCCGGAAGCCGCCGGGACGGCAAAAGGTTTTTATTCAATATGCGAGCGGGCCGTCCTTACCGCCAGATCTTTATCTTTCGTAAACAGCCACCACTGCTGCCGGGAGGTATGGGGCCCCGATTCCTTTTCCCGCCCCCGGCTTTGATACCAGTGACCGAAACGCTCGACTGTAGCAAAGGGATGCGTGCCCGTACACAAAACGCTGCACGGCCGGACTTCCTTGAAGTAAATCGTTTCCTCCGGTTCTTCATCAGACGCGAGGTCCTCGGGCAGAACGATGTGGGAAACATCGCTGCCCCGGGCTTCCTTCTGATCCAGCCACTCTGAAATCGTCATGGTCTTTCTCCTCCACCCGATAGCCCCGGGCCGGGCCATTTTCCTAATGGTGATGCCCGTGGCCCCGCTCCTTGCGGACAAAAAGCGTGCAGTCTTTTCCCGAGGCGTTGTAAACATCCACGGAAGGCATGCGCGCGGAGGTGAAGCCCATCACCCGGCAGCCGTAAGGGAAACCCACTTCCCGGGTGATCAGGAAATTCTCGCAGAAGAAGCAGTTGACGAGCGTTCCTGCATGATCTTTTACATCGGACATGTGTTTGCTCCGCAACAGGCTATTAGACTATAGACTATTAGGCTATTAGGTTGTTTTGAGGGCGCTGCGCGCCTGCCCTTATGATGCTAATAGACTAACAGCCGACAGCCTATCAGGCTATAGGGAACGGTCGCAACCGTTCCCTATGTCTCCGATAATTTCTCCAGGTTCAACGGCTCCGCCAGTTGCTTGTTGGCGTCTTCGAGTTTATCCTGGGCCGCATAGACGGCGACGGCTTGCGCCCCGGCGGCCTCGGCAAAATAACCGGCCAGCGCCTTTCTCACTTGCCCGGGCGTTGCGGCAAATATCCGGTCCCGAAAGGCCTGGCGCATCGGGTCGGTTGCTCCGACAAAATGGCGGATCATCGCCACGTACCCCCGTCCCGACGGATCGAGGGGTTTGTCGAGTGCGCTAAGCGTGCTGATGACGGCTTTTTCCATATCGTCGGCCGTCATATCGTTTTGAGAATAGAATTTCTGTGCTTCCTGAAACACGCTCAATGTTTCCGTGATATGCGGATCGCGATACGACAAAAAGGCAAACAGGCCGAGCGTCGCGTCAAAAGAAGACATGCCGCCGTATGCGCCGCCCTGAACCCGGATATATTTGTACAGATAACTGTTGGACAGCTCCCGCGAAGCCAGCATCAGGAGCGGCGCGGAAGGATCATTGTATGAAGGCGCCTTCATGACGCGCGCGACGTAGGATACCTGGGTGGGTACCGCTATTCCGGCACTGACGGGAGCGAGAGCGGGCGAGCCCGGCCGGCCCGTGCGTTGACCCGGCGGCAGGGTCAGAAGCAGCCGGCCCAGATGATCTTGGCAAAGCTTGAGTCCCGTCTCTTCCGCGGTGATATTGATGACCAGAGTTTCCCTCGTGAAAATCATCCGCTTCAATTCGGCAAGCTTCCGGCACAGGGTCTCCCGGGAGGCGTCAAAGTCTCCCGCCTGCCCCTGCACAAACCGCAATTGCGTCCGGCCATGCCACTGTTCATCCCGGTACGCGGGAAGCGTCAACCCCGCGCCGGCGGCCCTTTTGGCGAAGACATGCCCGTTCGGGACAATCGAGGATTGCAGGTTATTCTTTCGTTCGGCGATCAGATCCCGCATTCTTGCTTCCTGATCCAGATCGCCTGAGCAAAGGATGTCGCGGACGGTGTCGATCGCCTCGGGCACATTCCGGTACAGCGCCTTCATAGAAAAAATCATTTTCTGCCAGGTGCCGGCCGCATCTGCCGTAAACCCGGCGGACAAGTCGTACCCGAACCCGCCCATGGCAAGCGCAATGCGCTTCGCCATTTCGTCATACGTGTACCCCGCCGCGCCCATGCCGCTCATGATTTTCCCCAAAAGCGGCAGGTAAGGCTGGAGGTCCTCGGGCACATGCGCGATGTCAAAAGCCAGATCGATATAGGCAATGCCGTTGGTGAAGAGATCATGCGTGAGAGCCGGCACCGACAAAAGCGACGTTTCCACCGTCGGAATGGTTTCGATCTCCCGCGGAATGTCGTCCAGCCGCAGTTTCGGCAGCGTTGCCGCAGATTCGGGAGGATCCGCGGCGTTCTGGAAGGCTTTCAGCCGGGCCGCCTGCTCATCGATTTGTTTGAGCTGTCCGGCGGAAAAGCTGGCTTTCCAATCGGCCATTTTCGTTTTCAGTTTATCCTCGTTCTTCCGGCTGAAGTCGGGATCGGGCTCCATCACCGCCGTCAGACGATGCGGATTATCGACCAGCCACGTCCGGATCAACTTCTGGAATACCTGCGGATCATCCGCCCAGCGCTTCCGGATATTTTCAATCGCGCGGGAAAAATCGAGGCCGATGAGAGGATCGCCGTCATAAAGCCAGGTCTGGAAAACATTGCCCATCAGCGTAATGCCGTAGGGGTATGAGCCGCGCGAAATTTCCTTGCCGTGAAACTCCACCTGGTGCAGAATGCCTTCCACCAGTTCCCGGTCGAATCCGTCCGCAACGATTTTTTGCAGCGTCTCATCGATCAGCTTTTCAATTTTATCGACATCCGCGCTCTGGGCATTGCGCAGGCCGGCGCAGAACAGGAGCTGCTTCAGGTCGGACTCGATCCCGGAAACGGGCGACATGTCTTCGCCCAGGCCGGAATCAATGAGCGCCCGGCGCAGAGGACTGGCCGCGCTGCCCACCAGCAGACCGGACGCAATTTCCAGCAAAAGCGCCGTCTCAAAATCTTTATTTTCGGCCAGCATCCAGGCGACATTCACCATTGTTTTGCCCGCGAGCGACTCCCCTTCTTCGACCGGATACGTTCCGGAAATGCGCCGGGGTTTCGTAAAGGAGGGCTGGCTCGGGATCGACGAATCCACATCGACGCGGTCAAATCCGGAGAGCATCTCTTCCAGAAATTCCAGGTGATCGGCGGTCGGGATGTCTCCGTAAATAAAGAAGCGCGCATTGGTCGGCGAATAATACTTCCGGTGAAAATCTCTGAATTGTTCGTAGGTCAGGGTGGGAATCACCTCCGGATCGCCGCCGGAATCCAGCGCGTAAACGGTGTCCGGGTAAAGATTTTCCTGGATATCCTTGTACATGAGCGAATCGGGCGACGAGTAGGCACCTTTCATCTCGTTGTAGACGATTCCTGAAATGACGAGATCGCTTGCAGGATCGCCCGGCGTCGCCAATTCCAAGTGATGACCTTCCTGCAAAAAGGTCTCCCGAAGTAGCCGGGGATGCAAAACCAAATCGGTGTACACCCGCGCCAGGTTATAGAAATCGGTTTTGATCTGGCTCGCCACCGGATACAGCGTTTTGTCCGGATAGGTAAAGGCATTGATGAAGGTCTGCATCGTGGATCGCATGAGTTCCTTGAAAGCGTCCTTGAGCGGATATTTCTCCGACCCGGCCAGGACCGAGTGCTCCAGAATATGCGGCAGGCCCGTGGAATCGGCGGGCGGCGTTCGAAAACCGATCGCGTATAGATTTTCACGGTCAAAAGCGTGAAGATGCAGAACTTTCGCGCCGGTTTTGTCGTGCTCCATTTCATAGGCGGTGAGCCGCATGGCTGCGATCGGCTCGACGCGCAATATGCTGAATCCGCTTATCCTGTCGCCCGCCTTAAGCGTCGGGGGCGGGAAGGTCTCCTGTTTCGTCATAATCATCCCTTCAACGTAATTTATTATTTTGTATAATGACTGCGGACGGCCCTGTCAACCTCCGGCCAAATCTCCCGCGGCGAAAACGAGGGCACTGGGGTGAACCCCGCCGGTTCAGCGCCGCCGGAAAAGGACGGATGCGGTCCCCGCTCTTTGGCCGAACACGTTCGCCGTCCGCGAAAGACGGGCTACTCCGGGCAATTCTGAATCGTCACGCGGCGATTCTGCGCCTGGCCCTCCGGCGAATCATTGCCGGCAACGGGCTGGGACGAGCCGACTCCCTTAACCACCATGCGCTGCTCATCGATACTGTATTTTTCAATCAGATAGTTCCTGACGCTCTTGGCGCGCTTGCTGGACAGTTCCACATTATAGGCTTCCCGGCCGATATTATCCGTATGTCCGGTGATCAGCAGCCGAGATTCCGGATTCTGGATCAGGGTTTCGATAATCGTCTGCATGCCGTCCGGAGGAATAGAATCAACTTCCGTGGAATTCAAATCAAACCGGACGCTGATATTGACGCAGCCGGGCTTGCTCACGCGCTCAGGGGCTGCAATCTTCGCCGACCTGGCCGACGGCCTGCGGACTGACGAAATCACCGGCGTCCGCGCGGCGATTTTTTCTTTGGCCGCTTCCGTCGCGGCGACGTCTTTCGTCTCACTGCTGAAGTAGATGTCGCCGATCATGCCGTCGGCCGGAGTTTTGGTCCGCTGGGTATTGATGTGCACTTGCAGGCCGGTGGTCACTCCCAGCGGTTCGCCCCCGTTGATATCACTGAAAAGCTTTTTGTAGTCCTCGTAAATATTGCGGCGCTCCGTGTACCACTGGCCCGATTTGTCCGTCTTATTCCGCAAAACGATGTAGCGCATTTTATCGCCGCCGATTTGCGTACTGCGGCCGCTCCAGCCTTTGGGCGCTTCGTTGTCCCAGATATAGCCGATCACCGGTGTATTCAGCACGGCCGGAAACCCCGTCTCCTTGAAGGCGACATACACCTGCAGAGCCTGATCATCAGCGGCCTTTTTGCGGACGTCGCCGCCCACGGGCAGCTTGTCCACCTTCCAGCGCCAGGAAAGAATCGGAAATTCTTTGACGTTGACCTGAGCCTTCGTGCGCACGCCGAAGGATGAACTGCCCGGTGAGAACAGGTGGAGATAATAGAAGGCGTCCCCGTCTTTCTCCACTTTCAAGGAAGGTGTCCCGACCTTTTTTTCCAGGACCCAGCCGGCAGGCGCGCCGCCGGGCATCTCGACCGATCGGAACTTGGTCACCGGAATAACGGCTGCGGCCGAACGCGCACACAGGGCGAAGACAAAAAGAAATCCCAGGAGACAGCGTAAAATGCCCGGGGAAAATTTACGCACGGCCCTGGGACATCTTTCGTTCACGCAGCGCCATAATTTCCGTTCGGGTCAGAACGGACTGCACGCAATCAACGTGCTCGAGAATATTTTCCCGTCCGCCTTCCTCGCGGTCGATCAGCGTAATGACGCGATCAATGATCAATCCGGCCTTTCGGGCATGTTCAATGGCCGTGATGGTGGAGCCGCCCGTCGTGATGACATCGTCGATGATCACCACTCTTTCTCCGGACGCGACGCTGCCCTCGATGGCGCTTTTGGTGCCGTGATCCTTGACGTCTTTGCGCACGATAAAGGCTTTGACGGGCTTGCCCTTCTGGAAGGAAATGACGGCCAGGGCGTCGGCGATCGGATCGGCGCCCAGGGTCAGGCCTCCCGCCGCCGAAACGTCCGCGTCTTTGATCATGTCAAAAATAATTTCGCCGATCAGATTCATTCCTTCAGGGTCGAGCGTGGTCGGTTTGCAGTTAAAATAATAATTGCTCTGCCGCCCCGAGGCCAGAGTAAAAGGCGGATTGTCGCTGTATTTGAAAGATCGCTCCAGAATGATTTCACCGAGACGCTCCTTCTTCTGCAAAATGTTCATAAGATTTTCCTCCGCTGTCGTTTTATGATTGAGAATTACGATCGTTGATCACGAACTTGATGGGCAATTCCGCCCACGTCTTATACGGGACGCCGGACTTCTTCGCCGGTTCGAATTTCCATTTTTTCACCGCCCGGACCGCGCTTTGGTCGAGAATCGCATACCCGGATGATTTGCTGACCAGCGCCTGGCCGACACGCCCGTCGGCCAGGATTTCCGCGGCCACCAGCACCACGCCCTCATAGCCCTGCTGCCTGGCCAGTTCCGGATACCCCGGAGGCGGATTTTCCCGGTAGAGGGGATAAGCATTCGATAACGCGGGCGCCGCCCCGGATGCCGCCTGCGGCCGGCCGGCGTCGGAAAAAGAAGAAGGATCTCCCGCCGCCGCGTAAACGACCGGTTTCGCCGCGGAAGAAACCGGCCCTTCGGCCGGAGCCGCTCCGAAGCTTCCGGCCGATTTTTCCGGTTCGGCGACGCGGGCGCCGGGGTGAACCGGGGTGGCCTGCGCCATTGCGGCCGCCGGCTCCGCCGATGACTTTTTCGCTGCGTGATGCGTCTTTAGGGGTGAAACGGAGGGCCTATCCTTCGCGGCAAGCGATACCCAGACAAAATCGAGCCTCGCCAAATCCCGCGGCATGAGGCCGTTTCCGGACAAGGCCAACACCAGCAGGACCGCCGCCAATCCATGCAGACCGACGGAGAGGCAAATGCCCAAGACTCTGTTTTGTTTATCAACCATCATGGATGCATTTCTATTTCTTCAGCAGCTGATCAACAATCCGAACGGCGGCCACGCCGTCTTTTGCAAAGGACGCGCCGATGGATTCCGCATAGGCCTGAGTGACGACCGCACCGCCTATGAGAAAGTCCGTCCGGACGCCGCGGGACCGCGCCAGCGCAATCACGTCCTTCATATTGACCATCGTCGTCGTCATCAGCGCGGAAAGGCCGATCACATCCGGCTTTTCTTTTTTGGCCGTTTCGATGATGACCTCGTCCGGGACGTCTTTGCCCAGATCAATGACGTTGTATCCGTAATTTCGTAAAAGCAGTGCGACGATGTTCTTGCCGATGTCATGGATATCTCCCCGGACGGTCGCCAGCAGGACTTTGCCCTTGTCCGCCGCGGCCGCTTTTTTAAGCAGCGGGTCGAGATAAGCCAGCGCTTTTTTCATCGCTTCGGCCGCCGCCATCAACTGCGGCAGGAAATACGTCTTCTTTTCGTATAATTCGCCGACCCGGACGATGGCCGGAATCAGGACTTCATCCACAACCTGATTCGCGGGCCTGCCGGACTGGAGAACCACTTCAATAAGCGGCGCGATATGGTCCCGGTCCCCGTCGAGGATCGCCGCGGTCACTTTCTCCTCGGGCGTCGTCACGGCCGCGGGTTTCGGCGCGCAGGCTGCGGCCTCGGAAAAGTGATTGATAAACTGCAGCGCCGCTCTTTCTTTCGCCGCCAGCGCGTCGCCTGCCTTCTTCACGTTCATGAATTCCACACTGGCCGGGTTGGCAATAGCCATCGTCAGTCCGCAATACTGGGCCATCGCCAGAAAGGCGGCGTTGAGCCAGGGGCGCCCGGGCATGCCGAAGGAGACATTGGACAGCCCGAGAATCGTTTTGCTCTTGAATGTTTTGTGGCACCAGGCCACGGTGGCCAGCGTCTCCTGCGCGGCCGCCGCATCCGAGGCCACGGCCATCACCAGACCGTCGACGACGAAATCGTCTTTGGTGAAGCCGAATGTCCGCGCCTTCTCATAAATCGACGCGATGACTGCGCGGCGTTTCCGGGCCGTATGCGGTATATCGCCGTCGGTCAGGGGCAGCAGAATAAACATCGCGCCGTATTTGGCGGCCAGCGGCAAAAGCCTATTGAGCTTCTCCTTTTCACCGGAAATGGAATTGATCAGCATCCGTCCGGGATAAAGCCTCAGGGCGGCCTCAATGGTTTCCACGCGGGAGGAATCGATCACCAGCGGCAACCGGCTTTGCGCGGATAAAAGTCCGATCACCTTCCGGATGGTTTGAACTTCGTCGATGCCCGGCTGGCCGACGTTGACGTCCAGCAGGGACGCGCCCTGCGCTTCCTGCTCCTGAGCCATCCTGCGGATGATCGACAGGTTGCCTTCCAGCAACTCCTGCTGCAGAGCCTTCTTGCCGGTTGGATTGATCCGTTCGCCGACGACGACCAGCGGCTGATCTTCACCCAGATGCAAAAAGCCGCGCGCCGAGCTCAGCGCCGCAAGCGATGCGCGCTTGGGCCGGACCGGTTTGCGGCCGGTCACCGCCTTGGCGAGCGCCGCAATATGCGCGGGCGTCGTCCCGCAGCAGCCTCCCACCAGATTTGCGCCCGCCGCCGCCAGTTTGCGGCCGAACGCGGCAAACGTTGCGGCGTCCATATCGAAAACGGTCGTCAGACCTTCCAGCCGCGGCATACCGGCGTTGGGTTTGGCCAGAAG
>SBEK01000122.1:0-2334 GCA_009668925.1 Deltaproteobacteria bacterium | reverse complement strand
GAAGCGGGACCATCGCGTAGGGCTTCATCGCGGCAACGAATTCCAGCATCTTTTCGGGACCCGCCGAGCAGTTGCAGCCGACAGCGTCCGCACCCAGGCTCTGCAATGTGATGAGGGCGGCCGCCGGCGGCGTTCCGCCCAGGGTGTGTCCGTCATTTTCATAGGTCATCGACGTCACCGTAAAAATATCGGAAAGCTCTTTTACGGCGATGAGCGCCGCCCGCGTTTCCTGGATGTCGATCATCGTTTCGATGACGATCAGATCGCAGCCGCCGTCGATCAGACCCCGGGCCTGTTCTTTAAAAGCCTCCACGGCCTCGTCAAAGGCCAGCCCCCCGAAAGGTTCGACAAACAATCCGGTGGGGCCGATGTCGCCGGCCACAAGCGCCCCTTTCCCGCAGGCTTTCCGGGCCAGGCGGGCGAGCTCCAGATTGACAAGATAGACATCTTTCTTAACGCCGTACTGCCGGAGTTTGAAGCGATTCGCGCCGAAGGTGCAGGTATAGACCACCTGGGCGCCCGCTTTTTGATAAGAGGCATGGACCTCCCGGATGACCGCTGGGTTTTCCAGGCACCAGATCTCGGGGCACACCCCCGCGGGTAAGCCCTTTTTCTGCAGTTCCGTCCCGGTCGCCCCGTCCAGGACAACCACCCCTTCGCTGAGAAGATTTTTAATTTTAACGTTTCGAGCCACGAAAGATTCCCTCACGTATCGCCGGTTTTTTGAGGTGCTTCTTATACCACCTTTGGAATCAGAAGTGGAATTATTTTTGAGCCGGAACGAGAATCAATTTCTGTTGAACATCAAGGAATTATCTTCAATGATTGCCGCAGGAAATGAGATGAAAACGAACCTTATTCCGAGAACAGATGCAACTGCGCTTCACGGTCCGCGGGTGTTTTATAAGCCCCCGAGCGCTTGACCCGGGGCCGTTTGACGGAAGCTTTTTTCCGCGACGCATCGCGCACGGAGGCCGGCTGGCCGAAAACAGGATGGCGGCCGGCCGCCATCCTCACAAACAGGCTTCCCATCTCCCCGTACGCGACGCCGGCGATCTCAGCGGCGCAGGCCATACTGGCTTCACTGCTGATGTCGGCATTGGGGTTGACATCGAGTACATAAAAAACATGATCCCGCAGGCGGATGTCCATCCGGGCGTAATCCCGGCATCCCAAGGCCCGGTAGGCGTCGCAGCATACTTTTTCCAGCGCCTGCGTCTCATCATCGGAAAGTGGCGCGGGCAGCAGCGTCTGGATCTTTTCATAATGTTCGGAGCCGGGAATAAATTTGGAATCATACGTGCAGAGCCGGTCTTTGATATCGGTGAAGAAGGAAAAGTCCATTTCCGCGGCCGGCAGCACGGTCAGTTTTTCATTCCCCCAGACCGACACATGGAATTCGCGCCCGTCGATAAAGTCTTCAACCATGGCCGGTTGATGATAGGTCGAAAGAACAAATAAAATGCGCTTTTCGAGTTCGGCCGGATTGAACACCACGGAGTCGGGAGTGATGCCGTTGGAACAGTGTTCGTTGATCGGTTTGACGATGGCCGGGAACCGATCCCAGTCCCCGCAGGGCTCCGCATGATGGCAGATGCGCCAGGCGGGCGTCGGAATGTCTGCCTGATCCAGGAGGACCTTGACCCGGCATTTATCCTGAGCCAGCGCCAGCGTCTCCGAATCCGCGCCGGTAAATGTGAATCCCAGCATCTCGAGGCGTTTGGCCACCAGCCATTCGCTGTGTTCCAGACCGGGCAGGCCCTCACACCAGTTAAAAATAATATGTTCCGCGGGATCAAAAGAATGGAGATGGTTGGCGATGTCGTCGTCGGCGATGGGAACGAATACGATGGGGTAACCCACATCGATCAGAGCGTGGCCGAGTTGTGCGGAGAGATGAATGACCTCCTCCTTTTCGGCCTGTGTCCACTGTGGATCAATGTTATACAATAAGACGACCGGGATTTTTTCGGGTACAACCTCTACCGGCACTATAGACCTCCGTCCTGCAACGATTCAGTCTTTCGCTCCCCTGCACCGGGCCGTTTTCACCGCCGGGGCCTGTGTCTGGTTTTCCAAATTTTGCCATTGCCGCTGTGATCGGAACCGTTTTTTTAATATACATATTTTTGAAATAATTCCAAGCATTGATTTCAATTTTCAGTCGAAAAGTGTATTTTTTTGACAGGACGAATGATTCGTTCGCAATGTCCGGCAATCCCTTTCCAGAAGTAACCTCCGAGAGCAACTCTTGATCACCGGACAAACGCCGGATAGATGTTCGTCGCCCCCGACGATCACCCGGAAAAATCCATTCATCCTCAAATTCGACTC
>SBEK01000300.1 GCA_009668925.1 Deltaproteobacteria bacterium | reverse complement strand
GGCAAGGACGTAAAGCTGGATCTCACGACGTTGTGGCTCAAGCTGCAGACCGTCAAAGGTTGTTACGGTTGCCACACCAACACCATGGGCGGCGCAGCCAAACTTGCCTTTTCCATGGCGCTGGATTTGATGTCGTCCCGTAAGATAAAGGTGGAAGACATGCTGACCCATAAATTTCCGCTTTCGCAATACCGGGAATTGATCGAGGTCAATGCAAAAAAAGAAGCCAACCGGGCCATGAAAACAGCGGTCAGTTTTGAATAGATCGAGGAGGCGGTCATGCGAGAACCCGATAGAAATGCTTTCAGCCGGATGAAACTTCCCCGCGTCAGCCAGATCGGTATCCTGGTGCCAGACATTCCGGAAGCGGTGGCCAATTATACAAAGCTCCTGAACATCGGGTGCTGGTACCGCTCGAACACTGTAAAGAATGAGGCCGTCTACCGGGGCAAACCCGTCAACATCAATGTGGACATCGTCCTGGCCTTTCAGGGCGGCGTGGAGATCGAGCTCATTGAAGTCAAAGGAAAAGAGGAGAATGTCTATTCCGATCTGCTGGCCAAAGCAGGCGGCGGCCTCCATCATCTCGGGTTTAACGTGTCGGGCTACGACCGGAAGCTCGCCCGGATGAAAGCAAACGGAATTGAAGTGCTCCAGGCCGGCGTCATCACGACCCAAGGACAGGCGATTACCCGCTATGCTTATCTCGACACCATCAAACAGTGCGGCATCATATCGGAATTGATCGCCACGACCCTGAAAGGAATTCCCATGCCGCACGGCAATCTGATCATGGACATCGGTTGTCTGACCGGCGATGCGGAGCGCGTCAACGTCTGAACCGTTGGCGGCAAAGGGCTTACGTAGAATTGATTCGGATTCTTTTTGCCGATGCATCTGCCGGCCCTGCTATTGTTGCTTCCCGGTTTGCCCCGGCTGATAGATTTGTCCTACCAGAAGACTTCTATTAAATTCTCATCGACTTGGACCTCCTGCATTCCTAATTTGAAATAAAGATTCAGCAAACACCGATGCCGCGCTCTGCCGGCCGAGACGCAGGTCGGCCGAAAAAAGGGGAGGTCAACATGTTTTGTGCAAATTCAAATCCACACCGGCAGTCGCCGCCAAACCGCGGCAGCATTTCTTCAGAAGCCGTCAAAGACCTGCACCCGTTCACCGCAGCCATCACGAAGCGGATTTTGCTTTTCCTGGGCGTCGCGTTCTGCTGCCTGTCGATTGCCGCCTGCTCGGGCGATGATCCGGCGGGCGATCCGGATTTTACGCTCATCGCCTGGAATGATCTGGGGATGCACTGCATCGATCACGACTATTCGGTCTTTGCGATTCTGCCGCCCTACAACAACCTTCATGCGCAGCTGATCCGTGATGCTTCGGGCAAGCCGGTTACGTCCGGGGTGACGATGACCTATGAAGCCGTGAGAGATCCGTCAGGTTCAATCAATACGACGAGCTTTTCAAAGACGAACTTCTGGGACTGGGTCTTTACGATCTTCGGCGTTAAGCCCGCTAACGATGTCGGACTTGCCGGAAATCCCGTTCAAAGCCTGACACCCGCAGCGATGACCTTTGACGCCGTCAACGGCTATTGGAAGGCGGATGGCATTCCGGCTGTTCCATACGATGATGCCCGCAATACGAACTACTATCCGATGGTGAAAGTTGTGGCGAAGGATGCAACCGGCAGGATATTGGCCGTGACGAGAACGGTGCTCCCTGTGAGTGACGAGATGACGTGCCGGCAGTGCCACACATCCAATACAGGCGACCCCGCGGCGATGCCTGCCGCCGGATGGGTCAATGATCCGAATCCTGAAAAGGACTGGAAACGCAACATCCTCGCCGTCCATGAC
>SBEK01000299.1 GCA_009668925.1 Deltaproteobacteria bacterium | reverse complement strand
GGCCTTATATGACATCTTCGGCCCCGGCGGAAAAGAGGTCCTCTCATCCGGGGATGCCGTGCAGGACAAGGCTGCGAAGGAACAATTCATCAGGGCGTACGAGACGAAGAATACCCTGGTGCCGGATGGCGACACCCGGACTGTCCTGCAGTTAGGGGCGGAGGATTGGCCCTTCCCGATCCCTATCGTGAAAAAGGCCGGAAAGTGGTCCTTCGACACAAGAAAAGGGAAAGAAGAACTCATCAACCGCCGAATCGGAAGAAACGAACTGAACACCATACAGACCTGCCTGGCCTTTGTCGATGCGCAAAGAGAATTTGCGCTCCGGGACAAGGATGGGGACGGCCTCCGGGAATATGCGCAGAAATTTGTGAGCACTCCGGGCAAAAAGGACGGTCTTTACTGGGACGCGAAACCCGGCGAAGAAGAAAGCCCCTTTGGCGATCTTTTTGCGAAAGCGACCGCGGAAGGATACAAGAGAGGTGACAATCCCGTACCTTACCACGGGTATTTTTTCAAGATGCTGACGGAACAGGGCAAAAATGCCCCGGGCGGACCCGCCGATTATATTGTTAACGGGAAAATGATCGGGGGCTTCGCCATGGTCGCATACCCGGCACAATACGGCGTCTCCGGTATCATGACATTTATCGTCAATCACGACGGCATTGTCTATCAGAAAAATCTTGGAAAAGAGACAGCCAGGATTGCAAAAGCGATGAAAGCGTTCGACCCTGACAAGTCGTGGAAAAAGGTGGAATGATCTCCGGGCGCGCCGCGAAGGGCATTGCCGGGGTCTGTTGATACCGGTTTTGTCCGGTGGCGAGACACCCGAACTGAACAATCTGCGCGCGCACCGTGTGGAGGTGTATGCGGACGTTGCCCTCTTTTTTGACGGCAACGCTGCTCAACGGATGCCTGCTTCTCAATAATACGGGAGTTGCTCGTCAAAGCGCCGGCCGCCGTTCCTGTACCAGGCCGCGACGTGCTTGATCGCTTCGACAGCCTTCGCCTCGGCTGCTATATCAGAGTTGAATCCCTGGTGGGGCTGCACGTAAATGTTGGAATTCCTGTCGAGCGCCTTTTCCACAAGTCCTCGTGCAGCAAGGACATCATTATCGGTGACATTTCCTTGTTTGTTGAGCAAGGCGGAGAACTGGGATTCATTGCTGAATACATCGAGGCCGAGCCCCGTGATCTTTCCGGCCCGGTAAAGTTCGGCTAGATGCGATTCCGGCGCTATCTCTCCCCGCGTTACGTTGATAAATATCAATTTCTTCCTGGCCTGGCTGAGATATGACCGGGAAAAATAACCAATATTATAGAACCGGCTTTCCTTGATCCTCGTCAGGTTCATGGCATTGATAATGATATCACTCGTCAGGATGGCGTCTTCTTTTGCAATGAAGCGGACCGATGCGCCATAACGGGCGCAGAGCTCATCCTGACGGATATCGACGCCCTGAACGGTGAGCCCGTTGGCTTCCGCCAATTCGTAGACTCTCTTACCTATCTTGCCCACGCCGAAGACCGTGCATACCCGGTTTTTTTCCAGTTCCATGAATGCCCGGGAATCCTTTCTTTCGAAAGTAGCCGTGTTGACAGTGTAATGGTTGAGCTCACCCGCCGCGGCGTACAAGAATTTCATGGCTGTCTGGGCAACAGCGTTGACGCAGTATTCCCGGAGGGATGCAATGTTCACTTTATCGGCCAGGTGCTCGAAATGATCATATCCTGCACTGCGGGTGATCACGCTCTTTTTCCCGTCGGCAATATACTGATCGGGCAATACCGAATGCGTCTTTGTTGTGATAATATCGGGAAGGCCTACGAATGAATTGTCCCGCGTGAACTCCTGTACATTCTTGGGAG
>SBEK01000121.1 GCA_009668925.1 Deltaproteobacteria bacterium | reverse complement strand
GTTGAAAAAGGCTCATCTGCGGCGTTACGCTTCGGCTCTCGCTGCTCACGTACCTCTAAAGTACGCTCCGCTGCTCGATCCTCGCGATGCCTTGCAGCTAAACCTTTTTGAACAGCCTGCAAAACGAGGGGTTTTTCAAGACCCTGCTGACAAATTCAGAACCGCCCGAACCGGGCGGCGCGAGGTGCAAAAAGAAATGGAACAACCATCGGAACTTTCAGCGCGCGAACAAGCCTCGGCTTTTGCCGCCGAGCATATTGCCTGCAGAGTGGATTTGCAGACGGGAGGAGAATTTCCCCTGGACCTGTGGCGGAAAATGGGCGAGGCCGGCTTATTCCGAATCGGGATTTCCGAAGTTTACGGCGGAACGGGCGGCGGGTACGCCGATCTTTTGGGGGCGGGAGAGGCCTTTGTCCAAAGCGGATTTAACCTGGGCCTGGCCGTTTCCTGGCTCTACCAGCAGATCATCGCGCATTACGTCATCGGAGTCTTCGGCACTCGCGAACAGCGCGAACACTATCTGCCGGGCGCTGCGGAAGGCAGGATCATCTTTTCTTTCGCCGTTTCCGAACCGGGACGCGGCGCACGGCCCAAGCTGTTGACGACCGAGGCCCGGAAACATGCCCGTGGCTATGCATTAACCGGAGCGAAAACGTATCTGACCAACGGCCCCATCGCCGGCGTATTCATCGTCGTCGCCGCAACCGGTCAGCAAACGCCGCAAAAACATTTTACGGCTTTTATGGTGCCGCGTGCGGCAGCAGGGATTACCGTTGCGGCGCCTCTGCCCTTGAATTTCCTGAAGCCTTCCCCCCACGGCAGCATCACGCTTCAGGATTGCCTGGTGGGGCAGGATTCGGTTCTGGGAACGGAAGGAAGCGCCTGGGGAGATCTCGTTGTCCCTCTGGGAGAAATCGAGGACATTGTGATGGCGGGTCCGGCTCTGGGCGGCATGTCCGCCGTATTGACCGGGCTTGCCGATGCCCTGCGGGAAGGACCCCCCCCGCCTGATGCGGACGTGCTGGGCGAACTGGGAGCCGCCAGCGCCTCACTGCAAACCTTGCGCATCATTGCCTCCGAATCGGCCGCCAGGATCGATCGCGGCTGCGGCTCCCCAAGTCCGCTCATGATCGCCTTTGCCCGCCAGGCCGGTGAATTCCAGTCCGGCGTCAGAAACATCATCGACGCCCGGCATATTTCGCTTCCGGATAAATATGTTACTCTGCTCCGGGATCTGGAATCGATTTCAGCGCTGAAAAAAAGACTGATGCAGATCCGCCGGGAAAAGATCGGCGCCGCTCTGCTCAAGAGTTAATGCCGCCGGCGTTTGCCGCCCCTGCCGCCTGAGCGTCGCGGCCCAGTGTGTATTCATTCATTACCCTCAGCTGCCCGATAATGAACTGCCGCACCATCTGCGCCGTCTCCTCCACCGACATCTTTGCAAACACCGAATACGGGATTTCCTCGAAGATCTTGATGTAGATTTTCTGCACACCGGTGAAGTTGAGACTGTACTTGGGCAGGGCCTTGTTGGTCCCGCTGATGACAATGGGAAGAATGGGCACCTTCTTCTTATGGGCAAGCCCAAAGGCGCCGAGCTTGAAGGCTTTCACCTCTCCGTCGGGGGACCGGGTGCCTTCGGGAAACATGAAGATCGAACTTCCCTCGTCAAGATGCGTTTCGCACAGAGAGAGCATCTGCTCGACGCTCTCCTTGTCTCCCCGTTTCAATTTGACGTAACGGTTGAGGCTCATGTTCCAGCCGATGAGCGGTATCCGGAACATCTCAATCTTGGAGACCCATTTGAAGTGAAAGAAAAGGCGAAACGCCACCAGAATATCGAGCTGCGACTGGTGATTGGAAACGACCATATAGGCCGCGTTTTTCCGGACATGTTCGCGCCCCTCGATACGGATCCGCCAGGGGGGCATCATCCAGGTGTAAAGCGACGCCCAGAAACAGGTGAACAAATGCAAAAGCCGCAGCCGGCGATCCAGCGGATAAGAAACCAGCCGCAGCACAACGGCAATTAAAAAAAGCGGAATAGACGTTGCGCCCACAATAAGGAAAAAAAGATAACCAACCAGACGGCTTAGCATAAATATCCCCTTCCTGTTCTGTTCCAGGCCTGCCCCTTGGGTCAGGCGAAGCGGTGTATAAAAATATCCGGGGATCTTGTCAATAGCTATTCGTGAAAAGCCATATCTGCGGCAAGGCCACCCTTTGGAGCTGCCTGTGTCGGGCACACACGAATACGCTTGACACACAACAGCTATCCGTCTATATAAACATCATATTCAGTTGATTCAGCATTCATGCATAAAGGTACCACGGATGCCCTCGAAACGCAAAACATCTTCCTGATCGGCGACGAAAAATTATGGCAACGTATTCGGAAAAAAATCGCATTCACACGATGACCGGAGCACTGCGGAAAGCGTTGGCAGGCAACCCAACCGCAGCCATCGACATCTCCCCCAAAAAAGATGAACTGGATCGTCTGGCCGCGGCCATCAACAGGCTTCTGAAAAAACAAGCTCAATCTCCCCCCTCTCCGGCGGCAGGGAAAAAATCAAAAACCTTATCCGACAAAGGCGGGAGTCGCCTGCAAAACGTGCTGGAAGGGATGCAGGAATCGTATTTTGAGCTGGATATGCAGGGAGATATCCGTTTTTTCAATAACCGGCTGGCGCGAAAACTGGGATACACCCGCAAGGAAGTTTCCGGCATGAATTTCCGGAAGCTTTTGGACAAGGAAAACAAAGAAAAACTCTACGGCATCGGCCGCGACATTCTGCGGACCGGCAAGGCCGTGAAAAATTTTGAATGGCGGCTCAGCACAAAGGACGGCGGCGTCATGGATGCCGAATCCTCCGTCGCACTGCTGCGCGATGAACAGGGCCGGCCGGCCGGATTTTACGGCGTCGTGCGCGATATCACCCAAAGAAAGAAGGCGGAGCGGGAACTGCGGCTGAGCGAAGAGCGCTACCGGAATTTTCTCGACAGCGTCGAAGAATTATATTTCGAAGCGGACTTGCAGGGAAATCTTCTGTTCGTCAACGACGCCGCGGATCGTGTTCTGAATTTCGCGCCGGAAGAAATGATCGGGATGAATTTCCGGAATCTGGTTGATGAACTTAACGCCGATAAGATCCTTGGAACCTTTCAGACCGTGTACCGGACCGGTAAGACGGTCAAAGGCTTTGACTGGAAAATCAACAGAAAGAACGGCGGAGCACTCGATGTCGAATCCTCCGTCGCACTGCTGCGCGATGAAAACGGCCAGCCGAAGGGATTCCGGGGAATCATCCACGATGTCAGCCGGCGCAAGCAGGCGGAGAGGCATCTGCGCCTGATTACCGAAAATATCCGGGATGTCCTCTTCACGATGGATCTTAACGCGCACTATACGTATGTCAGCCCGTCGGTGAAGGCCATGACCGGATACACGCCCGAAGAGATCATGCGCCTGTCCTTTGCCGATTATCTGACGGACGATTCCCGGATACGCGTTGAGCAAGCATACGCTGAGGAGATGGAACGACTGCTGGCGGGTCATGGCCGGATAGGCAGCGAACACAGGATCCTGGAGCTGGAAATCATTCGCAAAGACGGGGAAAGGCGCTGGATGGAGGTTCAGCCTGACTTCAACCACGATGAACAGGGTCTTCCGTTTGAGGTCCTGGGCGTCGCCCGGGACATCACCGACCGCCGGAAGGCCGAAGAAGCCTTCCGGTCGACCGACAAGCTCTACCGGATGATCGTCGAGAATGTCCACGATGTCGTGTTCGTGGTTGATCTCAATTTCCGGTTTACCTTCGTCAGCGACCACCGGGCGTACCTGACAGGGTACGCGCCGGAAGAAATCATAAAAATCCCCCTGGATCAATTGCTGCCGCCGAAGTCGATAGAGGTGCTCTCGCGGAAAGTCACCGAAGCCCTGGGGCGCCAGATGACGCCTTCGTCTCCGGAGACGAGGCAGTTCATGACGACTGAAGTCGAATTCAATCACAGGAACGGCGGCACGGTGTGGCTGGAGATTACGGGAACATTCGGGAGGGACAATCAGGGCGTCCCATGCGAAATTATCGGGACCGCGCGGGACATCACGGCGCGAAAGAAAGCCGAGCTCGCCCTGGAAGAAAGCGAAAAGCGCTACCGGATGATTGTGGAGAACATGAACGAGACCATCACCGTCCTGGATCTTGAGCTGAATTGCCTCTATAAGAGCCCTTCAGAAATACGTACGACGGGGTATACGCCGGAAGAAATCATGAAGATTCCCGCCGAGCGGCAGGTAACGCCGGAATCCTACCGTCGCGGAGCCGCCATGCTGGCCGAAGAACTGGCGAAAGAATCCAGCGGCGAGCCGGTCGATCCCAATCGCTCCCGGACCATCGAAATGGAATTTTACCGCAAAGAAGGCGGGACCATCTGGCTGGAAATGACCGCGAGCTTCACCCGGGACGAATCCGGAAAGCCGACGGGGCTTCTGATGACGGGCAGAAACATTGCCGAACGCAGGAAAGCCGAAGCGGAAAAAGAGGCGCTGGAGAAACAACTCATCCAGTCTCAGAAAATGGAAACGGTCGGCCGGCTGGCCGGAGGCGTGGCGCATGATTTCAACAATATGCTGAACGTGATTCTGGGATACCTGGACTTGATCAAACTCAAGCTGCCCGCCGACCATTTAATCGGCGAAGACATTCAGGAAATTGAAAAGGCGGCCTGCCGCTCCCGGGATCTGACACAGCAGCTTCTTGCTTTTTCCCGCAAACAGATCATCAAGCCGCAGCCCGTCGACCTGAACTCTCTGATCGCGGCAACCGAGAGCACCCTTCTTCGCCTCATGACCGAAAACATTAAATTTACTTTTTACCCCGGCAACGATCTATGGACCATTAAATTCGATCCGGTGCAAGCCGAGCAAATCCTGATCAACCTGGCGGTGAATGCGCGCGACGCCATGCCTGCCGGCGGCAACCTCATCCTGGAAACCGCCAACGTCGTCGTTGACGAAGACTATTCCGCGTCCCATCTGGAACTGCCCCCCGGCCCTTATGTGCTCCTGACGGTGAGCGACACGGGCTCCGGCATTGCCAAGGATCATCTCCCTTTCATCTTTGAACCGTTTTTCACGACCAAGGACATCGGCAAAGGCCCGGGACTGGGGCTCGCCACCGTATACGGCATCGTGAGACAAAACAACGGCGGCATTAATGTATACAGCGAACCGGGCCGGGGAAGCACGTTCAAAATTTACCTTCCCAGCAGCACCGACGCGAGCCTCATCATGGAGAAGCCCCCCAAACCGGCGGCAAAACCAGGATCCGGAAACATTCTGCTGGTCGAGGACAATCCCATGGTCCTCAAATTGGTGACCGGCATGCTCACGACCCTGGGGTACCGGGTGATCGCATCGGGAAATCCGCTGGAGGCGCTCTCGCAGTGCGAGAAGGAGGATATCCCCCTGGACCTGGTCATCACGGATGTGGTGATGCCCTTCATGAGCGGCAAAGAATTGCGCGACCGGCTTCTGGCGACCCGTCCGGATCTGAAAGTTCTTTTCATGTCGGGATATCCCGCAAACGTCATCGCCCAGCACGGAATTCTGGAGGAAGGCGTGCATTTTATCCAGAAACCGTTCAGCCTGGGAGATATGGCGGCAAAAGCCAGCAATCTCATCTCCCGAACGAAGGTCGGTCCATGAGTCTTCTTTTCGATCCCGTCCGCCTTGCAAACCACGACTAGGACACACAGGGAAGCTCTATGGAATTTGAAAATCTTTTAACGGCTTACGAGACGCTCGCCTTGCGCCATGCGGATCGTATCCTGTTTGTGAATGAGCAGATCACGTTTCGCGAAACCTGGGAGAAGGCAAAGGCTTGGGCATCCCTGCTTCAGGACCGGGGCTTTACCAAAGGCGATGTCATCGTTCTTCTGGCGGCCAATTCCCCCGAATGGTGCTGTACGTTTATGGCCATTACGGCCATCGGCGCCGTCGCGCTCCCGTTGGACACCAACCTTCCGGCCGGCCAATACCGCGATATGGCGGCTGCCGCCGGCGCCCGCGCGGCTTTTGTTTCGGGTCATTTTCGCGACGTCTTTCAGGCGATCCCCGTTTTGGACATTGAAGGCGTGCCGCCGGCCGCCCCGGATCGGCTATTGAAACCGGAAACGGCTCACCTCGACGACATCGCCGCCCTGCTTTTCACGTCGGGCACCACGGGCCGGCCGAAAATCGTCTCCCTCAGCCACCGCAACATTCTCTCGGTTGCGCTGACCTGCACGCAACTGGAGGAATACACACCCGACGATGTGACGCTGGCCATGCTGCCCCTCTATCATGTCTACGCTTTTGAATCGACGTTCATGGCGCCGCTCGTCACCGGCAGTTCCATCGTCTTCCAGAATTCCCTAAAAGGGCCCGACATCATCAAAGCTCTGGCGGATCATCCCATCACGATTTTTCCCGCGGCGCCTCAGATGTGGGAGCTGTTCTTCGATGCGCTCATCACCAAACTCCGGGCGCAGTCCAAAGTCAAGTACCGCCTCTTTATGTTTTTCCTCGCGGCGGCGCCCGCTTTCCGGGCCCTGGGGCTGGGCTTTGTGCTGCAAAAAATTTTTCATCCGGTGCATGACGTTTTCGGCCACAGGATGCGGTTCTTCATCAGCGGCGGCGCACCGCTCAAAAAGGAGTACTTTAACTTCTACCGGACCATGGGCTTCTATATCATGGAAGGCTACGGGCTGACCGAAACGACGGGCCCCATCGCCATCCCTTATTTCAAGGATGCGGTGGCCGGGGCCGTCGGCCCGCCGATCGCCGGCAACCATGTAAAAATTAAAAATGTCAATGCCGACGGGATCGGGGAAATCTGGCTCGCCGGAGATGCCGTGATGCCCGGCTATTATTTAAATGACGAGGCCAACCGGCAGGCCTTCGACGACGAGCATTTTTTTAACACCCAGGATCTGGGTTTCGTGGACGGGCGGGGTCATATCCATATCACAGGCCGCGAGAAAAACGTGATCGTGCTGGATTCGGGAAAGAACGTCTATCCGGAGGAACTGGAGCTCTATTTCCGGAAATCGCCGCAGATCAGCGAGATCGCCGTGTTCGGCCGAAAAATTGAAGGACGGGAGTCCGTTTATGCCGTGATTGTCCCGGCAACCAAAGGGGCGGCCAGCTACGAGCGCATTCGGGAAGAGGTGGCGGCGCTCAATAAAGACCTGCCCGCCTACAAGGCGGTCCGTCGATTTGCGATATCGGCGGACCCGCTGCCGCGGAACTCGACGCGCAAAATCCTGCTCGACGAGGTCATGAGCCTTCTGGACCAGGGCCTGTACCAGACCGATGCGGCGGGCGCCGCCGTCCCCCGCAACATCCTGACGGCAACAAGCGTCCGCGAAGAAGAAATCATCGCCGTGCTCGCCGCAAAATTCCGGGCGAAGGCCCTCTATGCCAATGAGACGCTGGCCGATCACCGGGTCGATTCCCTGGGGATGATCGAACTGGTTGTTCATCTGGAAGAAAGCCTGAACCTTTCCGTCGATATGGATCAGATTCATTCCCTCATGACCCTGGAAGAGTTCGTCCGGTACCTGGCCTCCCGCCCCGAGCGCTCCGGAGCGACGCTGGACGACCTGATCCTGCACAGCCCCGTAACCACCAAAACCACCGCCTTTTTCAACCCCATAAATGAGCTCGTCCTGCTCCTTATCAGGCTGGTCTCAGTCATCTTCTGGCGCTTCACCATCGTGCATCCCGAACGGCTCAGGCTCGACAATGTCATCCTGGTCGCGAATCACCAGTCGCTTCTGGACACGCCGGTGATGATGAACGCGATTCCTTTCGCCCGCCGCAGAGGGGCATTCCTGATCGGGAAGAAGGAAGTGGCGATTCTTGGTTATCTGTTTGCCGGAGCGCCGGTTCTTTTCGTGGACCGGACCGGCAACGTCGTTCCAGCCCTGAAAGCGGCGGCCGACGTTTTAAAAAGCGGAAAGTCGCTGATTATTTTCCCGGAAGGAACGCGCACGCGCGACGGAGCGATGGGGAAATTTAAATCCGGCGCCGCCTATCTGGCCAAGAATCTCAACAAAAAAATTATCCCCGTCACGATCCGGGGCGCCTTCGACATCATGCCGGCGGGAAGGTTTCTGCCCCGCTTTTGGGGAGGCAAAAGACTGGAGGTCGTGGTCGGCCGGAGTGTCGATCCGAAAGATTTTCCCTCGATCGACGCGCTTTCCGATCATCTGAAAAGCGTCATTTCCAACCCGCAATGAAAGCCCTGGGGAAGCGCCGCCGGCATAAATGAAATATTGCTTTTTATCGAATAGCTGAAAGGAGTTTGCATCATGAAAGAAATTGTCATCGTCGATGGCGTGCGGACCGCCATCGGCCGCGTCGGCGGAACGATTGCCCGCTTTCGTCCGGAAGAACTGGGAGCGCTGGCCATCCGGGGGCTGGTGGACAAAACCTGCATCGATCCGGGTCTCGTTGAAGATGTCGTCATGGGCCTGTCCAATTCCTGGCACGCCGCCTACAACCCCTCCCGCTGGGCCGTCCTCAAAGCGGGGCTGCCCTACAGCGTTCCCGGCGTGACGGTGGAAAGGCAGTGCTCCTCAGGCTTGCAGGCGATCAACTTTGCAGCCACGCAGATCATGGCGGGGCTCGGCGATATTTACATCGCCGGCGGCATGGAAAGCTGGAGCCAGACGCCCTGGATGCTCCCCCGCGCGGACGCCGCTTATTCGCTGACTCCTCCGCAGATCATCCGCCGGGAAACCGCGCCCAATCCCGAGGACTCGCTCGTGATGGGCGTGACGGCGGAAAACCTGGTGAAGCAGTATAAGCTCACCCGCGAGGAACAGGATGCCTTCGGTCTGAGAAGTCAGGAGCGCGCCGCCCGGGCGATCAAAGCCGGCTATTTCAAGGAGGAGATCATCCCGGTCATCGTCCCGCAGAAAAAGGGACAGATCATTTTTGACACGGATGAACACCCGCGGGAAACGACACTGGAAAAGCTCGCCCAGCTGCCGCCGGCATTTCTCAAGGACGGAACCGTGACCGCCGGCTCGTCGTCGGGCCGCAATGACGCGGCTGCGGCCGTACTGGTCATGACGCTTGCGCGGGCGAAGGCGCTGGGTTACACGCCCAGGATGCGCTGGGTCACCTGCGCCGTGGCCGGGGTCGATCCCAAGATCATGGGGATCGGGCCGGCTTTCGCCATGCCGAAGGCGCTCAAGCGCGCCGGACTCACGATGACGGATATGGACGTGATCGAAATTAATGAAGCGTTTGCCGCGCAGGTGCTGGCCGACATCAAAGAATTGGAGGCACAGGGACAAGAGATCGATCGCGAAAAGGTCAACCCCAACGGCGGGGCCATCGCTTTCGGTCATCCCAACGGCATGAGCGGAACCCGCATCGCCATTTTCGCCATGAACGAGTTGCGACGCACCGGCGGCCGGTATGCCATCTGTTCTCTGTGCATCGGCGGCGGCCAGGGGCTGGCCACCATCTTCGAGAGGATGTAGCGATGACCATTGATCTCAAAGACGTCAAGACCATCGGCGGCGGGCTCACCCGTCCCGAGGGCGTCATGGCCGCAGATGACGGAAGCATCTATACCGCCGACGCTTACGGCCGGTGTGCGTGCATCGCACCCGACGGCTCTACGACTTTTTTTGGAGACCTGGGCGGGCTCCCGAACGGCATTTGCATTGATCCCCAGGGGAACTGCATTGTCGCCAACCTCGGCAACGGCGAGGTTCAGTCTGTCGCGCCTTCGGGCGAGCACACCGTCCTCATGACGGAAGCGGAAGGAAGAAGGATGCCCACCCCCAACTTCCCCTTCTGGGATTTCGCGGGACGGTTGTGGGTTTCGAACTCCACCGACAATCCCGACGTCGATGCGGCCCTTCAGAGACCGGCTCCGGACGGCTGTCTGGTTATGATCGCGCCGGGCAAGCCGCAGCAGGTCGCAGCGGACGGCATCTATTTTGCCAACGGTGTCGCGCTGGACGCGGCCGAAGAGTATGTTTACGTCGCCGAAACCATGCAACGGCGTGTGCTGCGCTACCGGATCAGCGCCGGCGGCAGCCTGGGCGGGGCCGAAGTCTACGGCCCGGCGGTTCTGGGACCGGCCGGGTTTCCGGACGGCATCGCCTTTGATGAAGCAGGCAGTCTCTGGGTCACGTTTCCCGCGGCCAATGCTATCGGTTATATCGATGGGCATGGTCAATTGAAAATCTACATCCGGGACCCGCAGGGCATCACCATCCGGCGTCCGGCCAATATTTGTTTCGGCGGAAAAGACCGGCGAACCGCATTTATCGGCAGCCTCGGCGGGACGAATGTTCCCTTTTTCGAAGTACCATATCCCGGCCTGCGCCTGGTGCATCAGTCGTAGGGAACGGCCTGTAACCTTCAGGTTATCGCGACCGTTCCCTGCTAACGAACCTAGAACATAGAACAATTTCTGACAGAGAAAGGAGAGAAAGAAATGGAATACAAAAACATTATTGTCTCGACCAAGGATTTCGTAACCACCATCGTTTTGAATCGTCCCCCGATGAACTCCGTCAACCTGGGCATCCGGGAAGAGTTTTTCGATGCGGTGAATGCCATCGAAAAAAACAAAGAAACGCGGGCCGTCATCATCACGGGCGCGGGCGACAAGGGCTTCTCGGCCGGTATGGATGTCTCCGACATCGCCAACATCGCGAAGGGCCCCAACGGCAACGAAATCATGAACGCGATCTCGCGTTCCACCAAACCGTACATCGCGGCCATCAACGGCCATGCCCTGGGCGGCGGCTGCGAGACGGCGATTGCCTGCCACTTCCGCATCATGACGGACAACCCCAAAGCCTTTATCGGACTGCCGGAAGTCAACCTGGGCATCACCCCCGGCTGGGGCGGCATCCAGAGACTGCCGCGGCTTCTGGGAAAACCCAAAGCGCTGGACATGATCCTCTTCAGTAAACGGCTTTCTCCGGCCGAGGCGCTGGCCATTGGTCTCGTGGACAAAGTCGTTCCGGCCGCCGATCTGCTCGCAGAAGCGACGGCTTTTGCCGTCGCCCTGACCAAACGTCCGCCGCTGGCCGTCGCCGCGGTGCTGGACGGCATGAACGTGGGACTGGATAAAGGTTTCGACGAAGGACTGAAGGTGGATATGGAATGGTCCAAGAAACTCGGTGCCAGCAAAGACGCCGTGGAAGGCATCACAGCGTTCCTGCAGAAGCGCGAACCGAACTTCATCGGCGAGTAAGCATTGTAATGATCTATCCGCAGGGAACGGTCGCGATAACCTGAAGGTTACAGGCCGTTCCCTACACCGTTTCACCCTTCACGTTATCCACGTTTTTCTGCGCGGATTCTGCCCGCCCGGATCTCGCGGATAAAGTCTTCTTCATTTCGGACCGGATTTTGGAACACCGTGGCGTAAGCGCCGATGTTCAGAATCTTATGCGCATCGCTTCCCCCGGTGCCGGGAATCTTCATCTCCGCCATCGCCCGCCGGACTTTCTCCACGGCCGACTCATTGTGATCGGGATGGAGCAACTCGATGCCGTCCAGCGGCAGCTGATACACCCGATCGCCCGCTCCATAGTAATGCGACCTTCCGCCGCGCGAGAGTTTGTAAGGATGTGCGGCGATGACGATGCCGCCTTCGGCATGAACGGTCTCGATCAGGTCGGCCGCCGTCAGCGTTTCGGTCACGCTGCGCTTAAGGCCGAAAAGGAGGAATTCTCCTTCGGACCGTCCCCGGGAATCCCGGGCATGAATCTCCTGCCCGTTGATCAACACAATCCCCTCAGCGTCTCCCTGCCGGCGCAGCGCTTCGAACTCCTCATCCGGCCAGCGCATGCCGTGCTCGGTGAGCGCAATACCTGCAAGGCGCGCCGCCACAGCCTGTCCAATCACATCTTCAAATTGAATAAAGGAGCATCCGGAATATCTCCGGGTGTGAATATGAATATCAAATGCGGTCATAGGAAAAAGGCTGGCCGGGCATTGAACTGCGTCAGGACCGGTTTGTCCATTTGATCTGGAACTCAATTTCTTCGCGTTTCCCTTCCCGTTCATGCTCCACGCTGAACACCGCGTCGGACCCAACCGTTAGTCTCTCTCCCGCAATCATGATGGCGAAACGTTTGCCGGTTTCCAGCGCATCGGCCAGACGGCGGAGTTTCGCGACAAATTCGGCGGTCGGGTAGGTTTTTTCCATATCTCTTTTTTTCTTTTTCATCGCCATCCCTTTCTGTTTCAACGTATCCTGAAAGAAATCCCGCTGTCAAGCCCTTTGCGGTCACGCCGGGTAACCGCGGACGCCGGCTCAGTTTTCCAGGGCCACAAAAATAATCCGAAACAATGTTTACAGTGATGTAAAATATTTACAAAGCTAAATAGTCGAAATAGCGCCGGATATGAATCCGGCCGCCCCTCTGCGGGAATATTTTATGGCTTTTGTTCGAAAAAATTGCTAAAAGTCTGTCCGGCCCGAGGCCGCGAGCACTCATTTTTTATTCACACAAACATCAAATCCAACATTCAAGGAGGAATCAAGATCAGGAATTAATCACAAAAAAGACAGCGTTCAAACTGGTTTGCTTCATTCACATCGTCTTAACTAAACTTAGGAGGGAAGTTAAAATGGCTGGAGAAGTATCTTATGCGTCAAAACCGTGGTTAAAATCTTACGACAAAGGTGTTCCTGAAAAAATCCAATACGAAGAAATCTGCATGCCCGATATCCTGGACCGGTCGACAGCCAAGTTTCCCGACCGCATGGCTCTGAACTTCCAGGGCTACATTATGACCTACAAGGCGCTTAAAGACATGGTGGATCGTTTCGCCACCTGCCTGGCCGGCATGGGCATCAAAAAAGGCGACGCCGTCGCCATCATCCTGCCGAACATGATTCCCTGCGTCGTGGCCTACTACGCTACCCATAGACTGGGCGCCATTGTTGTTCTAAACAACCCGACCTACTCCGACCGCGAACTCGAACATCAGCTCAACGATTCCGGTTCCAAGATCCTCATTACGGTCGATCTGCTGGCGAACCGAATGATCGACTTAAGACCCAAAACAAAAGTTAAACAAATTATCATTACATCGATCGGAGACTATCTGCCGTTCCCGGTCAATCTCTTATTTCCCCTGGTCGGCAAGAAAAAGGGCTTGTTGCCGACAAAGCCCATGAAAC
>SBEK01000298.1 GCA_009668925.1 Deltaproteobacteria bacterium | reverse complement strand
CGGAATCTGGAGCCATTATCCATATGGCCGCGGTTACGGATATGGGGCTGCTGCGCTATGACGATTATGCGAAAGTGACCGTCGACGGTTCCCGAAACGTGCTTTCCGTCGCCTTGGAACTGAATATCCGCAATTTGATTTACGTAAGCACCATCAACACCATCGGATACGGAACTCCCGAAAAATGGGCCGTGGAATCGGATCCGATGAAATATCCGGTTTCGGATTCGTTTTACGCACGCTCCAAAAAGGAAGCGGAACGGCTTTTCATTGACTTTTCGCAAAAAGAAAACATGCATGTGGTTATTCTCAATCCGTCATTCATGCTGGGCAGGTACGACGCCAAACCGAGTTCCGGTCAAATGGTTTTGTTCGGCTATCGCAAAGCACTGATGCTGGTCCCGAAAGGCAGAAAAAGTTTTGTTCATGTCCGCGATGTTGCCGCCTCCGTGATCGCCGCACTGGAAAAGGGGCGAAACGGCGAAAAATATATCTTGTCCACTCAAAGCATGACGATCGGAGAATTTTACGAACTGCAAAAAACAGTGTGCGGGTATCGCCAGCGGATTGTCTGCGTTCCCGACCGGCTGCTTTGGGCCGTCGGCAAAGCAGGAGACGTGCTGCGGAAGTGCGGGATCAGAACGCAGATTTCCACGACCAATGTTCGCCAGATTTGCGTTTGTGAATACTATGACAACAGCAAAGCCGTGAGCGAATTGGATTTTGCCGGGACGCCGATTGCTGATGCCGTCAGGGACAGCGTCGCCTGGTTTCGGGAGACGAAGAAAATTAAATGACGGAAGTAAGGGGGGGTATTCCCTGTTCACCCGCGAAAAATAATTTCCGGGTCGAACAGACTGATCAGAGTGATTTTTGAACTTGATGCATTGAGAATAGAAAACAACGTCCTGTAGAAGTCAGTATAGTAAGTTAACAATTTAAAAGCTGCCCTTTGTTCCGTTCCTTATACTTCGGAATTCATACCCGTGATTGATTGTTATCAATTAGCGAACTCTTCTGATATAATAATCGAAACAAAAACGACAAAGAGAGATAAACGATGCGCCGCCAAAAAATCAAACAGTTGACGTTCAGCGCGTGGTCCGTGACTGTTTTCGTGATTGTTTTGGTCATCATGCTCTTGTCCTGGGTGAGCTAATATTTTCTGCAGCCCCTGCCGCCGAAAACGCTCACCATCGCCACCGGAATGCCGGGTGGCTCGTATGCCGCTTTCGGGGAACTTTATCGACAAATGCTCGCCCGTGACGGCATGAAGGTTATCCAGCGCCCGACAGCGGTGCAGGTGGGATTCATTCGGGGACCCGTGGGCAGCATTAAAGAATCGCCGCAGCTTGCTTCTCTCGGCGGCCTGGCCTATACGCCCCTGTGGATTTTCTGAGAAGGAAATGATACCTATGACGATCTAACGCAATTGAAAGGGAAGCGGAATGCAATTGGCCCCGAGGGGAGCGGTGTGAGACGATTGGGTAATTAGGGGACATCCTGAACCTCCCCCAGTTTAACGGACACTTCAAAAAGTATACAGATACGTATACAATGAAGAAGAAAGGAGTGTCCGATGAGAAAGCAGAGACAGGCGTTTAGCCGGGAGTTTAAACTGGAGGCAGTGCGCTTGATGGAAGAAGGCAAGAAACCGCCTGCGGAATTGGCCCGGGAGCTTGGGCTGAGGAGAAACCAGCTTTATAAATGGAAAGAGAAGACAGATAAAGATGGTGGCAATGCATTTGCAGGCGCAGGGCGGCGCCTGGCAGCCGATGCTGCGGCGGAGGAAAATGCTCGGTTAAAGCACGAGCTGTCCAAAGTTAAGGAAGAGAATGAAATCTTAAAAAAAGCCGCAGCGTTCTTTGCGCGGGAGTTGA
>SBEK01000120.1 GCA_009668925.1 Deltaproteobacteria bacterium | reverse complement strand
GAATTGGACTATGGTGATATCACCTTTGTTTATTTTGAACCACTTTTTGATCATCACTTTTTAAATTTACCATTTATTTTTTTAAAGAGCAAGAAACGAAGATGTCCGGAAGTGTTTCTCTCTGAAATTGAAAGATCTTTAAAAATATCCCGATAATAAATAATGAAGACTTGACATAAGATTTGTCACTGATATGATGTTTTAGAAATAAATTTGAAGAAGAAGACATGACTGAAGAAGGACGCCTGCCGGTAACGCATTGGAAGCTTAAAGATGCCGGCCACAAAAATATAGAGGAGTCGTTGGCGAAAGAATTCGGAGTCAACCGGATCATTTCTCAATTGATGTTGAACCGCCATGTCTCCAACCTGGAAGATGCGCACCGCTACCTCAATCCTTCCCTCAATGATCTGCTTAGCCCTTTCCTGATGCAGGACATGAAGAAAGGTGTCTGTCGCCTGATGAAGGCCATTTATGCCGGGGAAGAAATTATCATCTACGGCGATTACGATGCCGATGGCATTACGTCTGTTGTCATTCTGTACAGTTTTATAAAGAAGTTAACCGAACACGTCTCCTACTACATTCCGGACAGGGTGCAGGAAGGCTACGGCCTGAAAGTTCCGGTGATTGATCAGTTTAAAAGCAAAAACGTCAAACTGATCATTACTGTGGATTGCGGAATTTCCGATGTGGAACAAATTGCCTATGCTCAATCCATAGGTATCGATACCATCGTGCTGGATCATCATGAAATAGCCGATCACTTGCCGGCCGCAGTCGCCTGCATTAACCCGAATCGCTGCGATTGTTCATTTCCTTTTAAACACCTGGCCGGCGTCGGGATTGCTTTCAACTTCCTGATCGCCCTTCGCGGTTCACTGCGCAAAGAAGGCTTCTGGGAAGAAGGCCGATATCCCAATTTGAAGGAATATCTCGACATCGTCGCCCTGGGAACGATCGGCGATATCGCACCGCTCGTTGGCGAAAACAGGATATTTGCCAAGATAGGCCTGGAGCTGGTTACGGAAGGAAAACGTCCGGGAATCAAAGCGCTAAAGGAAGTAAGTGGAATCGACGGACAAATCATTGACTCGTTCAAGGCTTCTTTCTGCCTCATTCCCCGTATTAATGCCGCCGGAAGAATTGCCTCGCCGCTCGATGCCGTCGATCTGCTGCTGGCGGAATCTTTGGACGCGGCTCGCCCGCTGGCGGAAAAACTGGATTTGCATAATCGCAGGCGCCAGGCGATGGAAAGAGATATCCTGAACGAGATCCTTGACCAACTGGGGTCAAATCCCGACCTGGAAAATATGAACGCGCTCGTGTTTTCTTCCGAAAAATGGCATCCCGGAGTCGTGGGCATCGTCGCCTCCCGGCTTGTGGATTTATACAGCCGTCCGACGTTTGTGATCAGTCTGAAAAACGGCGTCGGGAAAGGGTCCGGGCGCAGCGTGTCTGATTTTAACATCCATAAGGGATTGCAGCAGTGCGCCCCGCTTCTGCTATCGTACGGCGGTCACTATCGGGCAGCCGGCATTTCCATTAAGGAAAATGACATTGAAGAGTTCGCGTGTACGCTCGATGAAATCATACGGAATTCCGTTGAATCCTCCGAAATGGTTTCGCATACCGTCATTGACGCTGAATGCGACCTTCAGGATATCAATTTTGATCTGATTCAGCAGATGACGAGGCTTGCGCCATTCGGCTGCGAAAATCCCGAACCGATTCTCTGCGCCCGGAATATCAAAGCCTCATCACCCATCATTGTCGGAAACAACCATCTCAAAATGCGCCTGACGTCGACCGCTGCATCCTGCAACGCCATCTGGTTCGGCATGGGCAAATATCTCAACACGCTCAATGGAGCAAATTTGGATGTTGTTTTTTCTCCCCAGATTAATTACTGGAATGGGTCATCCGACATTCAGCTGAAAATCAGAGATGCCGCCCTTTCAGCATAAGGGATCACGTTATGGATACGGCGACTAAAGCAGCCCTGTTCAACGCTCTTCTTTTTCCCGGGTGGGGACAATTTTATCTCAAGCGGTACAAGCGCGGACTGATCTTCCTTTTACCCGTTCTCTTCGGAATAATCGTTTTGGCCGCGATGGTGGTTCACGCCGGCGCCACCGTCATCAAGGCGGCTCCCTTTAAGAAGGGAACGGTTCAATTGATCCAAATCATGGATGTCACCTTAAAGGCGCTGAAGACCATCGACCTTCGGTATTTTCTGCTCATGCTGATTTTAATTGCCTTATTGTGGCTTCTGTCGATTATCGATGCCTACCAACTCGGCAAAAAAATGATGTCGTCTCCCAAAGCCGGTTCTGATCAGGGATCGTTGTCTGAACCGCTGTGATCCGTGCCCACGTCACCCTGTATCCAATTCCGTCGCCTTCGATCGCGAACCCCATCTTTTACAGCCAGCGTTTGCGGCGACGATAGGCCTTAACGTCCTTGTAGGATTTGGCCAGTCCGGTTGCCGCCATTCCCAGGTAGAACTCCTTGACGTCCGGGTTGTCCGACAACTCCCGGGACGAGCCTTCCATAACAATTTTCCCGTTCTCCATGACATAGCCGTAATGAGCAACCTGCAGCGCCATGTTGGCGTTTTGTTCGACCAGCACGATCGTTGTGGCGTGCTCCTCATTGATCTTCTTGATAATGTGGAAAATTTCCTGGACCACCAGCGGCGCGAGGCCGAGTGAGGGCTCGTCCAGCATCAGCAGTTGCGGATGCGCCATCAGCGCCCGGCCGATCACCAGCATCTGCAGTTCTCCACCGCTGCAATAACCGGCCAGTGCCTTCCTTCTCTTAACGAGCGCCGGAAAATAATTGTAGACGAGTTCCAGGTCCTGCTTGTAAGGCTTGCCGGGTCTTGTGGCCGTACCGACGCGTAAATTTTCTTCGATGGTCAGGTATTTGAAAGGCTGGCGGCCCTCCAGAACCTGGATGATGCCCTGACGGGTTATGAATTCCGGAGCCTGATTCTGAATATTAACCCCGTTATAAATGATGTTGCCGTCCGTAACTTCTCCGTTTTCCGGCTTCAGCAATCCAGAGATTGCTTTGAGCGTCGTCGTTTTTCCCGCGCCGTTGCTCCCCAAAAGCGAGACAATATGGCCCCGCTCCACCGAAAGCGATACGCCTTTTAAGACCTGAATCACGTTGGAGTAGACAACGGAAATATTATTGAGTTGTAAAAGAAGATCTCCCATACCTTATCCTAGTAAGAAAACGGCCAGAGCCGAAAATGTGAACGCACGATCCGCCAGAGTTCGGCAATCCCCTTCGGCTCCACCAGAATAAACAAAACGATGGCCAGACCGAAAACGAACTCGCGCAGCGGCGCCATGTTGAGCCCCATGCCGCTTACAAATCCGACATTCATTAAAACTCCGGTCGCATAGCGCAGGACTTCGTTCAGAACAGTGATGAATGTCGCGCCGAATATAGCGCCGGGAATATTGCCCATCCCGCCGATGATTACCATGGCAATAAACTCCACGGACAAGGAGAGGTTGAAGGGTTCGGTGGTAATGCTCACCATATAGTAAGCCCAGATCGCGCCGGCGAATCCTGCATAGAATGAACTGATGGCGAACGACAGCAGTTTATACTTGAAAATCGGAATACCCATGCCCTCCGCGGCGCGGTCATTATCCCGGATGGCGATGAACGCACGGCCGTATTTGCTGCGCATAATATTGACGGCAAACCAGGTCATGAGAACCAGGCAAATGAAGATTAAGAAGAAAAAGGGTTTGTCACCCGTAATGGTCCAGCCCAGGATGCTGGGTCCGGGCAGTGTAATGCCCATTGTACCTTTAGTCAGGCTTTCCCACTGGATGAGAACATATTCGATAATGAACTGGCCCGCAAGCGTGGCGATGGTCAGATACAGACCTTTGAGTCTGCCGGAGGGAATCCCGAAAATCATTCCGATCATCGCCGTGATGACGCCCGCCGCCGGAATCGACAGATAAAAAGGCACGCCCAGGCGTGTCGCCAGAATAGCTCCCGCATAAGCGCCGACGCCGAAGAACGCGCCGTGACCGAGTGATATTTGCCCCGTGTATCCGATGAGGATATTGAGGCCGATGGCGGCAATCGCCATGATTCCGATGTTATTCAAAATATAGAGCAAATAGGAACTGAGAAAAAAAGGCGCGATCCCGAAGAGTAAAATCAGAAACGCGATCAGGCTTGCCCGGCCGTACCAGGTTTCAAAGATGGTCAACTCCTCGGCATACGTTTCATGGAAATTGCCGCAGGGATGGAAGGATAATTTCTTCATAAAGGGTTATGCCTTTTATACTCTTTCAATCTCGACCAGACCGAACAATCCATACGGTTTGACCATCAGAATAAAGACCAGCACAATGTACGGCACCACATCACGCAGCGAAGGCGACAAATAACCGCCCGTGAAGGTTTCGAGAAGTCCGATAATGATGCCGCCGATAATGGCGCCACCGATGCTGTCGAGGCCGCCTAAAATGACTACGGGAAACACCTTCAACCCGATCGCACTCAAGTCATGAACGTTCACGCCGTTAATGATGCCGAGCACGATGCCGCTCATACAGGCCACCATAGCGGCGATCGCCCAGGACAGAGCAAAGACGCGGCGGACGTGAACACCCAGAGACAAGGCTGCTTTCTGATTGTCGGCCACTGACCGCATGAATATTCCCTGTGAAGACTTCTTAAAGAATAAACCGAAAAGGATCAGGAAAAGAACGCTGACCACGAGCGTGGCCGAATACGCAGGGGCGATATAGATCGAGCCTAAATGAAGCTCGAGCGAAGGCGGCAGAAATTCCGGATAGGTGTGCAGGTTGCCTCCCCAGATCAACAGAATGAGACCTTTGAACATGGCCGCCAGACCGACCGTGAGCATGATGACGAAAATCAACTTTTCTCCGATAAGCGGCCTCAGGAAAAACCTTTCAATCACGAATCCAAGCAAAAAGCAGCCTCCCAGAGTCAAGACGAATGCCGCCGCCACGGGAATTTTACCCCAGGTTACCAGGGAGAGAAAAAAGAAAGCACCGAGAGCGAGGAGTTCGCCGTGCGCAAAATTCAGGACACTCGACGCTTTAAAGATCATGACAAAGCCCATGGCGGAAATACCATACAGCAGCCCGACGCAAACGCCGTTCACCAATAATTGCAGAAAAAAATCCATATTCTGTTCCTCAATCCACACTGATCACATTGATGGTTGTCTCTATCTCACCGATCCGCCCGTCGCGATAGCGAATTTTCCCCGTCACCCCAACGGACTTGAGTCCGCTGTACATGGCTTCGATGATTTTGAGGTACAGCCCGTAAACGAAACGCCGGCGCACTTTTCCGGTCCGGGTCAGTTCATCGTCGTCGGCATCGAGCAGCTTGTAAAGCAGAACGAACTTCCTGATCTTCATGACTTCGGGGAGCTGTTCGTTCACCTGTCGAACTTCCTTGAGAATGAGTTCTTCCACAGCCTTTTGCTGAGATAAATCCATATAGGTCGTGTAAGGGATCATTCTGTCTTCCGCCCAGTTGCCGACGTTGCCCATATCGATGTTGATCATTGTGGTAATGTATGGACGGGCTTCGCCGAAGGTGACCGCCTCTTTGATATACGGACTGAATTTGAGCCGTGTTTCAATAAAATCCGGTGAAAATGCGTCACCGCTCTTGTTGCGGATGATGTCTTCCTTTCTGCCGATGATCAGCAGATGTCCTCCTTCGTCAATGTATCCGGCATCGCCTGTTTTCAGCCATCCGTTCTCAAATGCCGCTTCCGTTGATTTGTAATCATCATAGTATCCGGAAAAATTGGCTTCCGATTTTACCAGGACTTCCTGGTCTTCCGCGAGCTTCACCTCCGTCAGGGGCAAAGGTTTGCCGACGGTTTCCAGTTTGACTTCATCGTCGGGCTGTATCTGAAAAATGCCGCAGGATTCAGTAAGACCATAGCACTGTTTCAGATTAAGACCGATGGCTCGAAAGAATCCGATGACGTCCGGGCTGATCGGATGGCCGCCGGTGAATGCGCTGTGAAAATGGGAGCAGCCCAGCCGGTCGAGTAAGGGATTGTAAACGGCCAGAGTCAAGAAGCGATACACGACTCTCGTGGGCCACGAAATGGTCCGTTTGTGCAATTTTTTTTCAACGACCGATCTGCCGACCCGTTCGCCCCAGAAGAAAAGTCGCCTTTTGATCCAGCTCGCATCCGAAATTTTCACGCGAATCCGCGATGCCATGTCTTCCCAGAAGCGGGAAGCCGTAATAAGCATGGACGGACCGATGTCCCGGAAATCTTCCAGGATGGTTTCGGGCGTCTCCGGAAAATTCATCGTCATCCCGCTCCCGAGCGCCACGCCCATGCCCCACATCTGATCGACGATCCAGGCCGGCGGCGACATGGAAATCCAGTTTTCTTCCGCCTGAATGTTTGCCGCCTGGGCCCACTGAGCAGCCATCGTTGCCAGATTGCGGTGCGACAGCATCGCAATTTTCGGCACGCCGGTTGTGCCGGAGGTCTGGATCATCACGGCGATATCCTGCGGCCTTCCTTTTCCGATTTCGTCTTCAACATATTGCGGATGATCGGCCATAAATTTCTCCCCGATCTCGAGAAGGGTTGCGTAACTGACCAGCCAGGGATCATTTTCGTAAGACGTCATACCGGTGGGATCAATATACACAACTTTCCGCACATGCGGCAGTTTGGCCCTGGCTTCGATCAGCTTATCGACTTGCTCCTGATCCTGGACGACGACCAGAGGCGAATGAATGCGTCCGATGGAGAATGCCAGTTCATCGGCGATCGATGATGTGAACAGACTCAGCGTGGTGGCGCCCAACGCATGCGCGGCGAGCTCCGAAAAGAGCCACTCCGGTGAATTGTTGACGATCATGCACAGATTATCACCCCGCTTCATATTCAGGGCGGCAAAGCCCGCAGCGGTTTTTCTTACGTAATTGAAATAATCCTTCCAGGTATATTTCTGCCAGATGCCGTACGCTTTTTCACGGATGGCCGTCTTTGTATCGCCATACGTTTCGGCATTCTTCGCCAGCAATTGCGGTAAAGTGACCTGGTGTCTTGTTGATGGATGTGCGTTCGTCTTGTTCAAATGTTCACACCTTCTCATTCACTCGCCCGGGAATCACCCAGATAGGCTTTGATCACTTCGGGGTTGGCGCCGATTTCCTGCGGACTGCCCTCACCCAGTTTTTCACCGAAATTCAGCACCATAATCCGCTGGGAAATACTCATGACAATGGACATGTCATGTTCCACCAGAATCATGGTCAGTCCCCAGCGACCATTCAGCTCCAACAAAAAGCGCACCATATCTTCTTTTTCTTCGAGGTTCATGCCGGCGAAGGGTTCATCCAGAATCAAGAGGCTGGGTTCGAGGGCGAGGGCCCGGCCAAGTTCTACGCGTTTCATCATGCCATAAGGCAGAGACCCCACCGTCTGTTTACGGATAGACTGCATTTCAAGAAAATCGATGATCTCTTCGAGAATCTGACGATGCCGGATTTCTTCTTTCCGGACGTCGGGTGAGAAGAGGCATGAACGCCAGAAACTATACCGGCAGTGAATATGACGGGCCAGCGTCATGTTGGCCAAAACAGTCATGCCGGGAAACAGTTCAATGTTTTGAAAGGTCCTGCCGATGCCGACTCCTACGAGTTCGTGCGCATGCAGATGGGTGATGTCGCGGCCGTTGAATATAATGTGTCCCTGCTGCGGGTGATAAAAACCGGTGATGCAGTTTAATAAGCTGGTCTTACCCGCACCGTTGGGCCCGATCACGGCCATCAACTCGCCCGTGTGAACGGTCAGATCAACATCTTTGACCGCTACCACGCCGCCGAAACTGAGACGCAAATTCTTTACCTCCAGTTCGGCTTTTCTGACTGCTTCAGGCCGGTTCATCATAATCGACGGCCGGCTGCGGAATGCCTTCATGGCTACCTCGACGTTAGCATTTACCAGCTTTATTCCCGGCGGGATACCGGATCGTCCGGCATCCCGCTCATTCATCCTTCTACTGATTGATCAATTTGATTTTATCTTTCCCCGGTACGTAAAAATTTGTCAAGGGAATATAGGCTCCATCTTCCTTCACTCTGACCATGCGTGCCGTAAAAGAGGCCTCGTGATTATCTTTCGTATAGGTCACCGCCGGAAGCAGTCCGCCAAAATCTTCATTTTTCATGGATTCCATCGCCGCATTCACCGTCGCCGGATTAATAGCCTTGGATTTTTCATAGGCCCGCTGAAAGGCCCGCTCCATAATCATGCCGACCGCGACCCCTTCCCAGTATGCGGCATCAAACGAATCCACGGTTTTATATCGCTTCCAGAGTTCTTTCATCACGGCCATGCCCTTGGCATTATCGGAAGGCAGTCCGCCGGGAAATTGCATGACCAGTCGGTTGCGAATCAGACCCTTGCCCATTTTAAAGAAGTCGGGATCGGTGGATGTCCAGGTGCCCAGAAATACCGGATTGTATTTGATGCGATCGGCGCTTTTGAAGGCCGTAATAATTGCCGATGGCAGCATCTGAATAAAGATATATTCGGCCCCGGCTTTCTGCAGCCTGAGCAACTCCGTGTTGAGATCGACGGTGCGGGGCGGAAACTCCTCGACGGCGACCAGGTTAATGCCTAATTTTGCCGCGTATTCCTTACTCGGTGCGTGAATCGAACGGCCGTAGGCATTATTGTAGGTAAGCAGTCCGACCTTCGGCGCATCCTTGGCCTTATGGACGGCTTTGATATATTCAAGAACAGCCTGACAATCCATTTTGTAGCTGCCGAACGGCAGATACATGTAATCGACCGGTTTTTCCAGAATTTCCCAGCTTGTGGAATAATTGATGGTCGGAACTTTATATTCCTGAATAATGGGCTTTGCCGCCAGTCCTTCACCGGCTCCCCACGTGGCGATCATGTCCACTTTATCCTGCATGACAAATTTGCGCACGGCCGCCTGAGCTTCCGGAACCTTGTATGCCGTGTCAACCGTGATCATACTGATCTTATAACCGGCTACTCCGCCTTTGACGTCGTTGACATACTGGAAATAATCGCGTTGACCTTTTTCATGAAACTTCCCCCAGCTGGACGCCGGACCCGTCAGGTTAATGGCCGCACCGACCTTAATCGTCTTCGTTTGGGCTTCCACCCGTCCGGCGACGACAAGCATGCAAAGCAACACTGCGAGTAAAATACTGCTGCATTTCCTCATTTTCCCGTTCCCCCCTCGTTTCATATTTTACGACTTTACGACAAAAAAAAACCGTGAGCAAATTTGAATCTGCCCACGGTTCATTCCCCTTTGTGATCGGTCATGATACTTTCAGGCAGACCTTGAAGCCGCTAAAGCTAAAAAAGTAAAAGCAATATTCTGCTGCCTGAAAAATCCGATTGTCTTTTAACATATCCACTACCTCTTGAGCCGCGTGTATAGGCAAACGGCCGGAAAAAGTCAAGAAAAAATTTTTAGTCCCGATCTCTTCTTACGATCTTTCGTCGAGCGGAACATAGCTCCGCAAATTGCTTCCCGTATAAATTTGTCTGGGCCTGCCGATTCTGAATGGCACGGAATCATGCATTTCCTTCCACTGAGCGATCATTCCGGGCAGCCTGCCGATGGCAAACATGACCGTAAACATATCGGTCGGAATTCCAATCATCCGGTATAAAATGCCGCTGTAGAAATCAACGTTCGGATACAGTTTCCTTTCGATGAAAAACTCGTCTTTAAGGGCGGCATCTTCCAATTCCATGGCGATGTTGATGAGCGGATCCTGATAGTTATATTTCTTAAAGATGGTCTCGCAGTATTGTTTCAGGATTCTGGCGCGAGGATCGTAGTTCTTGTAGACACGATGTCCGAATCCAAACAGACGGAATTTACTTTCTCTGTCCTTCGCGGACGCAATACATTGCTCGATCGTCACACTGTCTTTCTTTATGTTTTCCAGCATTTCGATCACTTTCTGATTCGCGCCGCCGTGCAGCGGCCCCCACAGAGCGCAAATTCCAGCGCAAATGGACGCATAAAGATTCGCCATGCTGCTGCCGACCAGACGGACGGTGGAGGTGCTGCAGTTCTGCTCGTGGTCGGCATGCAAAATCAACAATGTGGAGAGAGCCTTCTCAATATCCGGATCCGGCACGTATGGATTCACCGGAGAATCAAACATCATATAAAGGAAATTCGAGGCGTATTTCAGATCGCGTTTGGGGTAAACATGCGGATGCCCTATGCTGTGCTTGTACGAATAGGCCGCAATCGTTCGAATTCTTGAAATCAGCGAGGCGGCCATGAGGTCAAACGTTTCCGCCTGAAAATCCTCCGTAAAATAATCCGTATAATACACGGACATGGAGTTAACCATCGTAGCCAGAATCGCCATCGGATGCGCGGTCGGCGGAAATCCGTCAAAGAACCGCAGCATCTCTTCGTGAATCATGGAATTCTGCGTGAGACGCTGTGAAAATATTTGCTGCTGAGTCTTATTCGGAAGCTCTCCGTAAATGAGCAGATAGGCTACTTCAGTAAAGCTGGCCTTTTCGGCCAGTTCTTCGATCGGAATGCCCCTGTATCTCAAGATCCCCTTGTCGCCGTCGATAAAAGTGATTGCCGACATGCAGGACCCGGTATTCTGATAGCCGGCATCCACCGTGATTAAGCCCGTTTCCTGCCGAAGCTTCGATATGTCGATGCCCTTTTCACCTTCCGTGCCCGCGACGATCGGCATTTCGTACTTCACTCCATCGAATGTCAGTGTTGCTTTTTCCATTTTGTTCTCCCGGTATTCAATCCATAATTTGGTTACAGAGAAATTCACGCACTCTGAATATCTTAAAATAAGTGTGATAAAGAGATTTTACTTCTCTGCAAAAGCCAGTTGGGTTGGTTTATAGAATCAACTTATTCGTTTGTTTAATATATTAGAAGGCAAAGAGGCTGTCAAGATCTTATATATTTTACCACGCGGCGACGCGTTTTAAACGATGCCCGTAATGTTTCCGGCGTCATCAATATCAATACGGTTGGCCGCCGGAGCGCTCGAAAGACCGGGCATACGCAGGATATCTCCTGTAATGGGAATCAAGAAGCCCGCCCCCGAGGCAATCTTTATTTCACGGACGGTCACGATGAAATCGCTCGGCAATCCCAACAGGCTTGGGTTATCAGAGAGCGATTGCTGGGTCTTGGCAATGCACACCGGTAGCTTGTCATAGCCGATCTTCTTTATGAGATCGAGATGGCGTCTGGCTTGCGGCTGGTAATCGATGGAGACCGCGCCGTATATTTCACTCGCCACTTTAAAGATTTTATCTTCTACCGGCAATTTCCAGTCATACAGGGGCTGATATCGCCCCGCGGCCGCGTCAATCAGCGCAACCGTCTGATGAGCCAGATCCACGCCGCCCTCACCGCCGCGCGCAAAAACGTCCGCCACGGCGATGTTCATTCCGTAATCTTCCGCGGCGTCCGCGACCGCCCGAATCTCTTCATCAGCGTCGGAGGGGAATCGATTTAGGGCGATAAGACACGGCACGTTGAATTTGTCAATGTTTTCATAATGCTTGCGAAGATTGGCCATCCCCAGAATCGCCGCGCGGGGATTCTGGCTATCGAGATCCGTCCGATCAATTCCGGCATGGTATTTCAAGGCGCGCACTGTAGCGACGAGTACGACAATCCGGGGATTCAAATCACCGTAGGGGGCGACAATATCGAAATACTTCTCTGCTCCGAGATCAAAACCGAACCCCGCCTCGGTGACGACATAATCCGCCAGCCGAAGCGCCAGATCCGTACCGATGATACTGTTGGTCCCCTGAGCTATGTTGGCAAACGGTCCTCCGTGAATAACAGCCGGTACGCCCTCGGTCGTCTGCACCAAATTCGGAAGCAGCGCATATTTCAAGAGCGCGGTTAGGGCTCCTTCGACCTTGAGGTCACCGGCCATCACGGGTTGGTCTCCATAGGTGAATCCGACCAGCGTCTTACGAATTTTATTCTTCAGTTCCTCATAACTGCGGGAAAGGCACAGGATCGCCATAATTTCACTCGACGGTACAATATCGAATCCGGTTTCCCTCGGAACGCCGTTTGTCGAGCCGCCCAGACCGATAACGATATCCCTCAACGACCGGTCATTCATATCCATGACCCTGCGCCACGTTATTTTGCGCGGATCGACATTGAGCGGATTGCCGTGAAAAACGGAATTATCGAGAATCGCTGACAACAGATTATGGGCGCTTTCAATGGCCGGGAAGTCGTTCGTAAAATGCAGGTTGATATCGTCAACCGGGTGCACCCGGGACATTCCTCCGCCCGTCGCTCCTCCTTTGAGGCCGAACACGGGTCCGAGCGACGGTTCCCTCAGGGCGACCATGGTCCGTTTGCCGATTCTGGCGAGGGCCTGAGCCAATCCGATGGAGACCGTCGTCTTTCCTTCGCCTGCGGGAGTCGGCGTCATGGCCGATACCAGAATCAGGGCGCTGTCTTTGCGCCGCTCAAACCGTCTTATCGCCTCCAACCGGACTTTCGCCTTGTAACGCCCGTATAATTCCAGATCCCTTTCCGTAAGACAAACGGACGCAGCGATTTCCTGGATCGGCTGTAAACGGTTTTTGCGTGTATCTTGGGTGGGTTTCCGCATGGCGTTACTTATTGATGACCGCATCGAACCGGATGTCGATATTATATTCATCACTAATGCGGTTGAATTCATTCTTAAGGTCGATAATTTTGACGGCCGGCGGCAAAGAGAAATAGCATATCATTTGAAACGTATTGGCGCCGGTCACGGGATTATTATCGACATTCGTTGAAATGTCGTCGATATTGACCTTCCTGAGCTGAAACGCCTTACAGATTTGATGGATAATCCCGGGGTGATCGATGGATGTAGCGATGAGCTTATAGGGTATCGAAGGCTGGATGTCCCGATGGCCCGGCGCCTTGGTCTTGCGCACATGAATATCCAGTTTTGTCTTCTCCCGGAGACCGTCCAAATCCTGAATGAGGCGCTCGATGTCGTCCGTTTTTCCCGACGTCAGAATAATCATGCCGAATTCATTGCCCAGGACGCAGCCGCGTGAGCGCTCAATGTTGATGCCCCGCGCCGTGAAAAACTCCGCAATATCCTTGGCGAGCCCCGGACGATCCTGCCC
>SBEK01000119.1 GCA_009668925.1 Deltaproteobacteria bacterium | reverse complement strand
ATTGCCGATGAAATCATCGTTTTTGACTGCATCGAATTCAACGAAAGGTTCCGGTTCAGCGACGTCGCGGCCGAGGTGGCTTTCCTGACCATGGACCTCGATTACAACGGCTACCCGCGGCAGGCGGAAGATTTCGTGCGCTCCTACACGAATTATTCGGGAGACGCCGATCTGCACCGCCTTCTCAACTTTTACCGCTGCTATTATGCCTACGTGCGCGGCAAGGTCATCAGCTTCCGGCTCGATCAAAAAGAAATACCGGACCAGGAGCGAACCGACATCAGACGGACGGCGGCGAAATATTTTGATCTGGCCTATACCTACGCGGCCAGACTCGAGAAGCCGGTATTGATTCTCACGGCCGGCTTGATCGGCTCGGGGAAGAGTTATCAGGCCCGAAATCTGGCGGCCCGCCTGGGCGCGGACGTGATCCGCATGGATGTCCTGCGCAAAGAGCTCTTGCAGATCGCGCCTGCCGAAAAGCATTATGAGTCCTTCGGACAGGGCATTTATTCGAGCGATATTTCCCAAAAAACCTATAAAAAAGCGGTGGAACTCGCCGCGCAAAAGCTCGAGCGGGGAAAGCCGGTGGTGATTGACGCTTCCTTCAGAAAACGCGCCGACCGCCTGCTGGCCGCAGAGGCAGCCGCCCGGCTGCACGTACCGTTGTATGTCATCGAATGCGTCTGCCCCGATGAGATCGTCAGGATTCGTCTGGAAAAAAGAAAGCTCGATACCGACAATCCGTCCGACGGCCGCTGGGAAATCCTGGCCCAGCAAAAGAAGGACTACGAAGCCGTCGATGAAATTCCCGCCGGCCGCTACTTTAAAGTCGACACATCGGCCGACCCGGAAGAGCTCCGCCGGCGTATCGTTCAAACCATTAAAATGGCTGAGTTGGAAACAGAGGAATGAAGGGCCTGGTATCGCGTCAATCCTGTATGGTCATTTTGACCCCCATAGCCGGGGGCAAGACCGCAGGCGCCGGCCCGGCGCCTGCCGGAGGGAAATCTTAAGGTCCCTCGCCGGCGCTCGGGACATGGATTTTTCAGTCGTTACGACTCCTTCGAGATGACAGAGGTCATGTGAATGAATACTAGGGTTTGGGTATTTCTTTGGCTTTGGGCGTTTCTTTGGCTTTGGCGTTTGCTTTTTCTTCTTTTAGTTTTCGGTCCCGCTCTTCTTCGGCAAGGCGCGCCTTGGTTTCCGCAATGTAGGATTCGACCTTCAAATCCATGCCCACACCGGCGTAATCGCGGGCGATCCCCTCAAACCGCTTCAGGGCCGCTTCGTATTTTTTCTGCTTGTAATAAAAATTCCCGATGTAGAACTCGTGCTTGGCCAGTTGCGTTTTGCACTCCCGGATCATCTTTTCGGCGAGCAGAGAAAATTTACTTTGCGGAAAAAGGGCAACGAGCTTTTGAAACTCTCTCTGCGCCTTGATGGTTTCCGTCTGGTCGCGGTCAATCGCTCCTATCTGCACGAAGTGGCACATCCCGGTCTGGTAAATCGCGTAGGGAACATTTTCATTCGTCGGATACAGTGTCGCAAAATCACGGTAGGCGACTTCCGCATCCGCATATTCTTTGTCGCTGTAAAAAGAATCGGCGATACCCAGTTCGGCCAGAACGGCGAGCTCATGAAGCGGATACTCCTCCTTAAGACGGACGAAGACTTCCCGCGCTTTTTTATAGCTGCCTTTTTGATATTCAGCCGTGCCGCGCGCGTAAAGAGCTTCCGGCGTGGACTTCACCGGTTCCTTCTTGACGAAAAAATCGTAGATGTTTCCTTTCAGGATGTTCGGCATGTCGAAGGAACAGCCGCCGAGAAGCAACAGAAAGGCCGCGACAACGCTGATTTTTTTTAACTTCACGCAGATTCCTATCCGAAATCGATGGAGATGGATTGAGTTTCCGTTCAATTTTTAGCGGACGATCACAGGCTTTTTTTGATAAACTCTTCGAGTTTTTCTTTCGCCACAAGGCCCACGAGGGTGTTCGACACTTTGCCGTCCTTAAACATAAGGAGCGTGGGAATGCTGCGAACACCGTAAGCAACAGCCGATTTTTGGCTGTCGTCGACATTGAGTTTCATGACCTTAATTTTATCCTGGTACTGCGCGGCGAGCTCTTCGACGATAGGTCCGATAGCCTTGCAGGGTCCGCACCAGGGCGCCCAGAAATCAATGAGAACCGGCTTGTCGCTCTTCAGGACTTCTCCCTCAAAATTCTCGTCGGTGGCCACCCCTAATAATTGGCTGCTCATGATCCACGCCCTCCTTTGATATTTGGTGCTATATGTCACAGCGCGGTAAAAAAAGTCAAATGCTATTTGCCGCGGCAAAAAAAGCCTTTCTTTTTTGACTGTCCTGGCCATATCTGCTATAAATTCAAAAATTTTCAGGAGGACAATATGGGACGCGTGGGAGTGCTGGCCGGAACGATTTTGATGGAGAAAAGCGGGCTGACCGAAAAATGCACCAGGCACACAATCAGGAATTCGTATGGAGACGCCGAGGTCATGGTCACAGACCGGATGGTCTTTATCCTCCGCCACGGGAATGACCCCGCCGAGTATATCCTGCCCCACAGGATCAATCATCACGCCAATCTTCAGGCGCTTGCGGATTTCGGCATAAGCGACGTGATCGGGATCAACTCGACCGGGTCGTTGAAGAAGAGCCTTCGGCCGGGCATGGTCGTCATCCCTGATGATTTTATCACCCTCACGGCGACACCCTCCATCCATCACAACAAGGCCGTCCACATCACGCCCTCACTTTGCGAATCCGTCCGCGGCAGGCTGATCAGGGCGGCCGAGGACTGCAGCCTCGATGTTGCGCCGGCAGGAACCTACTGGCAGGTCACCGGCCCGCGGCTGGAAACCAAAGCGGAAATCAGGATGATGGCGAACTTCGCCGATATTGTCGGCATGACGATGGCCAACGAAGCGGTCATCGCCCTCGAAATGGGTCTTTCTTACGCCTCGGCCTGTTCCATTGACAATTACGGCAACGGCCTCGTGGAGGAGCCCCTGACGATGGAAGAAATTATCGCCGGCACGCGCAGCAATGCGGCCATGATGACGAAGCTCTTGGAACGCTATATCGACCTTTATGCGGCCGCTACCTGACGCCGAGCCTCAGGGCCTTATTCTTTTTCAGCGGGTCCGATCTTTTTCACCAGCAGTTTATCGACCCGGTTGCCGTCCATATCGACGATTTCAAACAGGTACCCGCCGGCCGAAAAGGTATCGCCGATTTTCGGAACGCGGTTGAGCTGATACATGGCCAACCCGCCCAGGGTGTTGATGTCCGGCCGTTCATCCTCATCTTCGAAAAGCGAAGAAACGGCGAACAGATCCTCGACGTCTTCCACTTTCGTTGAACCGTCCATCAGGTAGGATCCGTCTTCTCGTTGAAAGATCTCGGGCTCTTCCAGGTCGCCCTGGACCGGTAAATCGCCCAAAATATTTTCCGTGAGATCATGCAGCGTGATGATTCCTTCCACGGACCCGTATTCGTTGATGACCACCCCGAAATGCCTCTTCGTTTTGCGGAACAGGTCCAGCACCTTGAGCGCCGGCGCCTGCTCCGGGATGTAGACGGGCTCAAACAGAATCTCTTCGAGGCGCACCGTCCGATGCCGGATATAGTAGGCCAGCACGTCCTTGACGTTCACGACGCCCTTGATTTGATCCACCTCATCTTCACAGACCAGCAGCCGCGGATAGGACGCTTTCAATGCCTCCGCCAATATTTCCTCCTGGTCCTGGTGAATATCCAGCCAGGTCACATCCACGCGCGGGGTCATGAGCGCGCTCGCCCGTTTGTCGCCGAAGCGGATCACTTCATTGATCATGTCGGATTCTTCTTTTTCGATGACGCCGTGCTCGGAGCCCTTTTGAATGACCATCCGCAGTTCTTCTTCCGTCACCGGCGTTTCCCGGCGGTTTTCAATTCCGAAGAATTGCAGAACGAGTTTTGTAGAAACGCTTAAAATCCATACAATCGGATAGGTAAAGGAACTGAAAAGTTTCATGGCCGGCGACAAGACAATCGCAATCGCCTCCGCGTTGTTGAGCGCGATCGTTTTCGGAACCAGCTCTCCGATAATGAGCGACAGGTACGTGATGACGCCGACGACGATGACAAGGGAAAGCCCATGGGCGTAGGGAGCAAGAAAGGAAACGTTCTTGAAGAGCGGGGCCACGTCACCGGCCAGGGCCAGTCCGCCGTAGGCGCCGGACACGATCCCGATGAGCGTGATGCCCACCTGGATGGCCGACAGGACTTTCTCCGGCTCCCGGAGCAGCCCGAGCGCTGTTTCGGCCCCCATTCGTCCGGATTTCGCTTCGTCCTCCAGATTGGAGCGCCGCGCAGAGACCAGGGCAATCTCATACATGGCAAAAATGCCGTTCAATATCAGCAACAGGGCAATAACAAGAATTTCCAAGATATTTGGTCCCCGATTTTAGATTGCGGCCGCCGGCGGTCGTCCGGTGGACGAAAGCCGGCTTTATATTAATGGATTCTTTCTGCATCCGTCAAGATGTATCATCAGATGCTGCAATGCTGAAATTCCCGCGGCTCCAAAATGGTGATCTTTCTCAAGCGCAGATACTCCGGAAAGCCATACAGGCGTTTGCCGCGGTACTCCATGACCACGGCCTGGGCCGGGCAGTTGTTGAGGCATCCGAAACAGGCCAGGCATTTCTCCCGGTCTACAACCTGCTGCTCCGGGTGAATGGCTGCCGCCGGGCACATTTTCACGCAGGTCCGGCACAAAACACATTGGGAGGCGTCGACCGTATGCAGGCTTATCGCTTTCTTATTGAACCAGACCAAAGGCAGCATGCGCACAATTTCCCGAAGCGCCATTTCTGATGCATACGGCGCCGGGCGGCCCTGCCCGATCCGGGCCAGAACTTCTCCGGTGAAAGCCCGCACCTGATTATAGGTCGCTTCGTTGGGCAAATGCTCGCCCGCACGCTGATTGGCGCTGTCCCAGCCAGGCGTCGGATAGGCCGCAATGCTGCGAAAGGCGCCCAGGCCCACGGGAACGCCTCCTTTTTCAGCCAGCAGATGCAGCGCATGGCACAGGGCATTATGTTGATTGCCTTCCGGCCCGCCGAAAGAAACAAACGCCGCAACCGGCGTCCCGGGAATAGACGGCGCCTTGGCCAGCCAGCCGCTTACGTTGGAGGGAATATCGTAATAAAACACCGGCGAGCCGATCAGAATAAGATCGTAATCCGTGAGCCGCTGTCCTTCAAAGGCCCGCATGTCGGCCGCATCCGCCCGAATTCCCCTGTCGCGCAGGGTGCAGGCGATCAGTTTGCCGTAGCGGGTGGTCAATCCTGACTGGCTGTAGCATAAAACCAGTGCTCGCTTCGGATGACGGGTTTTCATTTCCGGCAAAGCGGCGCAGGCCGGGGCCGAGAACGTAAGCGGCAGACCGGCGGCCGCACAGAGAATGGCGCTTTTCCTGATAAAGCTCCGTCTGGTTTCCATAAGGATTCCCGCCCAGTCTTTCTGATGCTCATTCTTCGGTGTGTTCTGCACCGACGAAATTGATTTTGAGTTCGTAAACACCGGTATCCAGATGCGTCGTCATCGGACAGCCGGACTTGGCAAACACCCGCATCATCGCCTTATTGCGGGAAAGCACATCTGCCGTGAATCCGGCGATGTTTTTCTCCTTCGCGATGCGGATCAGGTACCGAAGCAAAAACGTTCCGATGCCCCGGCCCTGCCAGTCCTGATGCGTCGTGAAGGCGACTTCGGCATAACGTGTATTCGGATTATTGATATAGCGGCCGATGGCGGCGATCTTCTCCCGTCCTTCCGGTTCCTCTTTGCCGATGACGGCGGCAATGGCCATCTTGTCCGTGTAATCAATGGCGGCGAGAGGCATGGCCACCTTGTGGGAGAAGGATTTTAGGCTGTGGAAAAACCGGGTAAACACATCCTGTTCCGGCAGTGCGTAAATCAACTCCTGAATGGCGCGCTCATCCGTCGCTTTCACCGGACGGAAAAAGAGGGGCGTACCCTTCGTGTCCGTCCAGTACATTTCGTATTCCTTGGGATACAAAACCACCGGCAGCGTCTGATCGCGGTAAATGTAGCCCTGGCGTTTGGCGGCCTCCAGAAGCTCGTCGCGAAATTTCGGATGGGCAATGCTGATGAGCATCATGGCGCGGTCGCGGATGGATTTCCCGTGCACGTAGGCAATGCCGTATTCCGTCACCACGTAATGAATATCGCCCCGGGTGACCACCACGCCGCTCCCCGCTGACGGATAGGGGACGATCCGGGAAATGGTTCCATCCTCGGTTGTCGAGGGCAGAACCATGATGGACTTGCCGCGCCGGGACATGGCCGACCCCCGCACAAAATCGACCTGTCCGCCGATGCCGCTGTAAAACTCAAATCCCAGGGAATCCGAACAGACCTGTCCGGTCAGATCGACGGTCAGCGCGGAGTTGATGGACACCATCCGGTCGTTTTGAGCAATCACATAGGGGTCGTTGACGTATTTGCTCGGACGGAATTCAAACAGAGGATTGTTGTCGACGAATTCATAGACGCGCCTCGTGCCCATGCAAAAGGATGCGACAATCTTCCCCGGATGAAGCGATTTCTTCTGACAGGTCACGACGCCGTTTTCCACCAGGTCGATCAACCCGTCCGTAAATGTCTCGGTGTGGACGCCCAGATCTTTTTTGTTGGCGAGGTAGGGAAACACCGAATTGGGAATCTTGCCCACGCCGGTCTGGATCGTGGACTCGTTGTCAATCAGATCGGCGATGAGCTGGCCGATGGCCTGCGCGATATCATCCGGCGCTTTTTGCTGAAACTCCAGGAGCGGCGAGTTGTTTTCCACGAAAGCGCCGATCTGGCTTATGTGCAGGAAACTGTCGCCCAGCGTCCGGGGCATATTGGTGTTCACCTCGGCCACGACATAACGCGCCGTTTCGGCCGCCGTCTTGGTGATGTCCACGGAAATCCCCAGACTGACATACCCGTTCATATCCGGCGGCGATACGGTGATCAGGGCCACATCGATGGGCATGGCCCCCCGCTCCATGAGCAGCGGCACTTCGGACAGAAAAATGGGGGTGTAATCGGCGTGGCCCGCCTTAATGGCCGCGCGGGCGTTCGCGCCGATAAAGAGCGCGTTGTGCCGGAAATGCTCGGTGTACACTTCCGACGTATAGTCCGTGAGCCCCAGATCCAGGAAATGGATGACCTCCACATCGGAGAAACTCGGCGCCATATCCAGAAGCGTCTTGACCAGCAGTTGCGGCTCGCCGCAGGCGGAGGCGATGAAAATACGCGCCCCGCGGCGAATGCGGGACAAAGCGGTTTTCGCGTCCGTGATTTTTTCTTTATAGAGGGGCGGCCAGTTGAGTATCATGTCGCAGAGAGCTTCCTTCAGGCATCAAAAAAAGACGCCGTAACCTTCGGCTGTTGGAGGAGGTCACGGGCGGCGGGAACCGGGGCTCCCGCGCGATTCATATCAAAAAGCGCCGAGTTGACAGGGTTTGATCCTGATGTTCAACTTTTCGCAGGCGGCGCAGACATCCAGCCGCTTGATGCCGAATCCGTCCGCAATTCTCCAGGCGGCAATGCAGGGCAACCGGTTGTCGATCAGCGCCGCTTTAATGCCGGCTTCCAGTTCGGGTGTGACGGACGCCGCGGCCACGACGAGCTTCGACTTGCCTTCATAGCCGAAAAGTCCGAGCTGACACTTCGCAATGTTGATATTCAGCATGTCGATCGCCACGCCGATTTCGTTCATGGATATGTTTAAGCCCAGAGAAATCTTTTCCGCCGCCTTGCAGGAAATGTCGTTGTCTTTCGTCTGTTTAAGAATTTCCTGTTTCAGGGCATCGTTGATTTTTGTCCCTTCCGGATGTTTCTCGAAAAATTTTCCTTTGTCCATGTGGGTCATGATGCCGCCCCTCTTATAAGCGTGATAGCGCCGCCGTATCGAGCGTTTTGAATCCACTCGCGTCGAGCAGCTTTTCCGTCTTTTCGATCTGATCCACATCAACAACGAAAACCGCCTTCTCCGCGCACTCCAAAACAAAACCGCAGGCGTTGTTGATATTGATGCCTTCCTGATACAGAAGCTGCATCAGCTTGTCCAATCCGCCGGGTCTGTCGGGAATTAAAACGGCCAGAACATTTTTCAGATGCACGGTCATACCGGCTTTGGCGAGCGCCTTTTCCGCCGTTTTCGGATCATCAACGATCAGATTGATCACCCCGGACGTTCCGTGAGTCGATATGGTTGTCGCCCGGATGCTGATTTCAGCCTTGGACAGAACGCTTGTCACTCGAGCCAGTTGCCCCGGTTTGTCTTCCGCAAACACAGAGAGTTGATAAGCAATCATATTTTCTCCTCGGTTTAGGATATCCCGTCGAAATCCGTCTTATCCTTAATTTCCACGACCTCTCATCCTTCGGGCCGTGACCCGTTTGCGTCTTTTGTACAATCCCGCCGTTATTTTATCAAGTCAAATCTACAGCAGGACATCAGGGTAAGAAACGAAGTGACTGTGAAAGCCATAAAATCTCTGAAAAGATTTCTCCCGGCGGTCGAAATGACCCAGCGAAGGGTCAGAGCTTGCCGCGGCTTTTGTCACTGCGGGCGGGGCAACCTCCAGCCTCTTGTCGACATTGCAAGCCGTGTCTTCCCCTATAATTTGTCATCACGAGCCGCCTCTCAGGCGGCGTGGTAATCTAACTCTCCGTCATTCCTCGCGCATGCCGGGTGGCAATCTTTTCTTTGTCTTCTCATTTATGGATGAACGACTTTACGTTTATATCATGGCGAACGAAGACCGTGCGGTTCTTTAAACCGGCGTGACCAAATATTTACGCCGGCGGATTCGCCGACGGCAAGAGGGAAACGAAACCTTGCGGGGATCGGCTAACGCTCCGTCTCCATCTCCACCAGGCTGACGCCGCCGCAATACTTTTCCCGGAGCTTCGGCTTTTCGATCTTGCCGGTGGGATTGCGCGGCACCGTATCGAAGATGATCTTTTGCGGACGCTTGTAACGCGGCAGCGCGGCGCAAAACTGCGCGATCTCGGTTTCCGTCGCGGCAAAACCCGGCTTAAGCTCGATGATCGCCGCCGTGATTTCGCCCAGACGATGGTCGGGAAGGCCGATCACCGCCACATCCTTAATCGCTTGATGCGTCCGCAGGAAATCTTCGATCTGCACCGGATAGATGTTCTCGCCACCCGTAATAATGACGTCTTTTTTGCGGTCCACCAGATAAATGAAGCCGTCTGCGTCCATGCGCGCCATATCGCCCGTATACAGCCAGCCGTCCTTGAGGATCTCGGCGGTGGCTTCCGGATTATTGTAATAGCATTTCATGACGCCCGCGCCTTTGACGCAGAGCTCGCCCACCTCGCCCTGCGTCACGGGGCGGCTGTTTTCATCGACGATCCGCACTTCCCAGAGGTAGCCGGCCTTGCCGATCGCGCCCACTTTGTGGATGTTTTCGATGCCCAAATGGACGCAGCCCGGTCCGATCGATTCCGAAAGGCCGTAGTTGGTATCGTAGGCATGGTTGGGAAAAACCTGCTTCCAGCGTTTGATCAGGCTGGGCGGAACCGGCTGCGCGCCGATGTGCATGAGTTTCCACTGATCGATTTGGTAGTCGGAAAGCCGGATCTCGCCGCGGTCTATGGCATCCAGAATATCCTGCGCCCACGGAACCAGGAGCCAGACAATCGTAATCCGCTCCTCGGATACCGCCCGGATGATCCATTCCGGCTTGACGCCGCGCAGCAGAACCGCTTTGCTTCCGGCAAGGAAGCTGCCGAACCAGTGCATTTTCGCGCCGGTGTGGTAAAGCGGCGGAATGCAAAGGAAGTTGTCCTCCCGTGTCTGCCCGTGGTGGTTCCTTTCGACTTCGCAGGACATCATCAACGCCCTGTGCCCGTGAAGAATCGCCTTGGGGAAGCCGGTGGTGCCGGATGAAAAATAAATAGCGGCGTCATCGTCGTCGGAAAGCGCGAGCTTCGGAGCCGCGGATGAACAGCAGGCGGTTAGCGCATAGTAACTTTCGGCAAACGCGGGGCAGTCCTGCCCTAAAAACAGCCGCATCTTTATGTTCGGAATTTTCTCCGTGATCGCCGCGACCCTGCCTACGAATTCCGGCCCGAAGATCAGAACATCGCATTCGGCCAGATCCAGGCAGTATTTGATTTCTTCCTCCGTATAGCGGTAGTTCAGCGGTACCGCCAGCGCGCCGGTTTTGAGGATGCCGAAATAGATCGGCAGCCACTCCAGGCAGTTCATCAGCAGGATCCCGACCTTGCGGCCTTTTTCGAGGCCGCGTCCAAGCAAAAGGTTGGCCAGACGGTTGGCTTTGTCGTCAAACTCGCGCCAGGTCATTTCCCGCCGGTATCTCTTTTCGGGATTGGTTTCGACCAGTTCGTAATCTTTCCAGCTGGCCGCTCGTTCCTTGATTTCGGGGTTGATTTCGATAAGACTGATTTCGTCGCCGTAAAGAGCGGCGTTGCGTGCAAGAATTTCGGTGATGGGCATTTTTCAGATTCCTTCTTTACTTCATTATTTTACCATCTTCTACGGTATGACGGGGGTCCCCCGGCGCGACAGGCTCTCTTTTCGCATAAAGAGCATAGAAAACGTGGTCTTCTATGTCAAGGAAATCTTGGCAAACCACACTGCCTGTGGATCCAATTAGCCCTTTACAAAGGCAGGGCAGATGATGTAATTTCCCCATCAAGTGATCGTTTCCATAATGCGGTTTACGGCCATCGGGAATCTGAAGGCCAGGACATGCCCGGCGGCTCCGGATTGCCAGGAAAGCAATAAAGTGCGGCAAAGCGGCCGGCGTCGACATGAGTCTGCTTGGAGAACAGGCAGAGGCGCCGGGTGTCCGCCGTCCGGCCAAGGAAGATCAATTAACGGCCGGATCACATCCACAGTCATTTTCTCTCACGTGCGCGGCGGACGGATTTTTTCTATCGAACGGGCATGCAGGGCGAATTTATTCGAGATCAACCATCTCGCAGCAAGCGGCCGAGCCCTGAAATGAGTGTCATTGCTTCGCAACAAATCATGCAGAATTAACGGTTGTCCCGCTTAAGCGGGATGAAGCAGAACATAAGAAAAGAGAGGCAGGCATTCTTAGCTTTTGGGCGTCCATTGGCCGGACTGCACTCATCTCGTCTTGTTCAGAGAACCGGAGCTTGTGCGGTTTTGCCAAAATAATATTTCCGTGAAAGGAGTCATATTATGAAAACCGAGAAGAAGTACGGCTTGATGATCTGGATTGCGGCAGCCCTTGTTTTGCTGGGTTCGTTCGGCGCATATTTGGTGCACACAAGCGACTGCAAGGTCAAGATCACCGAGATGACCTATGTGACGGAAGACGGAGCCCGGATGAGCGCCCTGCTCTATGTTCCTGATTCCGCGACCGTCGAGAATCCCGCACCGGCCATTGTTTCCAGCCACGGATACAACAACACCAAAGAAGTGCAGGATATCAATACCGTCGAATTATCACGCCGGGGCTATGTCGTCATCGCCATCGATGCCTACGATCACGGCAATTCATCATTCCCCGATCCCCGCATTAATAAGGGCGTCGCCGCCGACATGGGCACTTACGCCGCACTTCAGTATCTGGGCACCCTGCCCTATGTGGATGCCAAACGAATCGGCATGGTCGGCCATTCCATGGGCGGCAGCACCGTTCAGCTGGGCGCCATTCGGGCCTTTGCGAAACAGGAGAAAAATCCGGCAATTATCGTCCCGAAGGCGGTTTTGCCGACCTCACAGGCTTTTATCCCCAACAAGGAAGGCACAAATACGCTTCTGGGCAAATATCCGGTCAACATCGGCGTTGTGTTCGGTCAGTTTGATGAATGGGCGGAGAACATGTGGAACGTTCCGAAAGGAAGCGATATCAACGTATCGAAAAAAGCCGTCGCCGGAATGGGCTTCTCCGGCGCCGAATACGGAGCCTATTACGTATTCGGAAACAACAAAAAGCTGACCCGGGAAGAGGCCGTCGCGGCCGCCGCCCAAGGCAAGCTGAGAGTCATCTACCAGCCTCCCATTGAACATCCCAAAACGCATTTTTCCAAAGTGGCGGAAGAATACATCCTGGACTTCTTCGACATCAACTTAAAGAACGGCAAAGAGACCCTTCCGGCGTCCGATCAGATCTGGCCCTGGAAACAGTTTTTCACCGGTCTGGTCATGGTGGGCTTCTTCCTGTTCATCATCCCCTTCACCTTCCTGATGCTGAAGACGCCTTACTTCAAGACGATTATCCAGCCGGAGCCTGTCGCACCGACGATAACAACCACCGCCAAGAATAAGCTGGTTTACTGGATCATCTTCATTATCGGCCTGCTTCCCGCTCCGCTGTTATTCAACTGGGCGGTCGGCTATCCGATCGGCATCAAAGCGATGAATCGTTATGTCCCGACTGTCTTTCCCTTAAACAGTTATTTCCAGATGCCCTGCGTCAACGGAACCGTGCTCCTGATGCTGATTGTCGGAGCCATTCTGCTGGCGATATTCCTTATTACGTACTTCACCATCATGAAGAAAAACGGCGCAACCTTCGACAATCTGGGCGTAAAAATTTCCGGTGTTAATCTGTGGAAAAGCGCTCTGCTGGCCGTTATCGTTTTCGCGGCTGCCTACTGCCTGCTGGTCGTAAGCCACTTCTTTTTCCTTAGCGACGCCCGGTTCTGGGTTTTCAGCATCAAGACGCTTACGCCGATCAAATTCTGGATTCTGATCAAATACCTCCCCTTCTTCCTGTTCTTCTATCTCATCAACAGTCTGACGCTGAATTCGTTTACCCGCATTCGGGGAGCCGGAGAAGGAACCAACATCTTTCTCTTGATTCTGGCCAACATCGGCGGTCTGGCGGTTCTGACGATCCTGGATTACACGGCGCTGTTTGGCACCGGCATTAAAATGTTCCCCTATGTCCCGTTTCCTCCCAAGATGACGTCGGCGCTGGCCGGGCTGTTCGTCTGGAATTTCCTGGTGGCCCTGTCTCTGGCCGCGGTTTCCGCCCGGCTGATTTTCCGCAAGACCGGCTCCATCTGGCTCGGAGGTTTCATTAACGCGTTAATGGTCACCTTGTTTTCCATCTCGAACACGGTGATTTCCGCGGGAACGATGATTTATGATGCACTCGGACAGG
>SBEK01000297.1 GCA_009668925.1 Deltaproteobacteria bacterium | reverse complement strand
CCGAAAATGACCTCGCCTATGGCGATATTGAAAATAAGCACCATGCCTCCCAGGGGCGTCATGCTGTCGTGCATGGCGTTTACGGCTCCGCACGAGGTAACGGTGGTGGCATGCGCGAACATGACGGAATTGACAAGGCCGGTTCGGACTTCCTTGCCCTCCATGTTCATGCCGCTTGTCACGCCGGCTTTCTCCAGAAGCGGATTGCCTCTTGTTTCGCTCCAGACGAATACGCCGAGACCTGCCAGATAGAGCATCATCATGGCCGCAAAGATCGCCACGCCCTGCCGTCTTTTTTTCAGCATGGCCCCCAACATAAACGGCAGCGCTGCCGGGATGAGCAGCATGCCCAGAATTTCCAGAAAATCTGTAAGCGGTGCGGGGTTTTCAAAAGGGTGCGCGGAGTTGGCGTTGAAGAATCCGCCGCCGTTTGTTCCGATTTCCTTGATGGCTTCCTGCGAGGCCACCGGCCCCAGGGCAATGACCTGCTTTGCGCCTTCCAATGTTTGGACTGTAATCGATCCTTCCAGCGTCTGCACGACGCCCTGAGAGACGAGAACAAACGACCAGATCAGCGCCAGAGGCAAAAGAACATACAAAACAGCGCGGGTGACATCTGCCCAGAAGTTGCCGATGCCGGCGGATGTTTTGCGGATGAAGCCCCGAATCACCGCCGCCAGAACAGCGATTCCCACCGCCGCCGAAAGAAAGTTCTGTACGCTCAGTCCCAGCATTTGCGTGAGATGGCCCATCGTTTTTTCGCCGCTGTAAGACTGCCAGTTGGTATTGGTGACAAAGGAAATCGCCGTATTGAGCGCTGTGTCCCAGCGCACGGCCCCGAATCTCCGGGGGTTGAGCGGCAGCAGGCCCTGAAACAATTGCAAAGCAAATACCGCGGCAATGCCTATCACACTGAAGATGACCAGGGATAAAGCATAGGTCTTCCACGGCATGTCTTCATCGGCATTGACGCCGAACAACCGATAGAGCAATTTCTCCGTGCCGGAAAGAACAGGTGCAAGAAATGTTTTCCTTCCGGAAAATACGAAGGCCATATACTCGCCCAGGGGAAAGGCAAGAATCGTTAAAATGATCGGAAACAAGACGAGGCACAACCCATCGTGAAACGTCATATCCACCTCCCGTAAAGCGTAAACAATTTCGTGAAACTTATGGGGACGATCGAACAGTTACATTATTCGGTGCGGACGTAGAGACTCACAAGTACCCGGCGGGGCGTGGGTCCAAAAAGTATCCGTAAGCAGGATGTTGATGATCTTTGCCTGAAGAATTGAAACAACGATGATCCGGAAATGCAGTTTTGATAAGAACCCGGCATTGCCTGTAACGGGCATTGCCGAAAACGGCATAGATAATACATTCGGTGCAAGAAGAATAGACATCTTCTGTGTTCCTCCCATACGCCTACGAGGTTAGCTGACGGGCTCGGACCTGGAAGTGTCCTATTCCAATGAAATTCGCCCCGAAATACCTGGTTCCCCCGCATCTGTCCGCTAAACAGATCTCGGCATTCTTAGAATGTTATCCTGTTCGCTACGCTCTTTTTCAAACGTTGTCAAGGGGGATTTATTGAACAATTTTGTATGGTTCCGAGTAACTTTATTGTCCTGTTCTATGAGAGCGGCGCCATCAACTTTCCAACAATGCCCGCCGCCGCCACATCAAAATCAATTTTGAGTTCTTTGCCTTTATGAAATACTATTTGTCTGAAATATTGTCTGCGCCGAACCAGCCTTCAGGCGGGCGTTCCCGGATTTCAGCGTCACGAGCAAGAGGGTTATGTATTTTTGGCCTCTGATGCCGCCTTGGGAACCTTGATTGATGAGTGAGCCGGGATAGTCTCAAAATGATAAGAGAGGGAGAT
>SBEK01000118.1:7844-13248 GCA_009668925.1 Deltaproteobacteria bacterium | reverse complement strand
ACAAGAGGCTGAGGAGTCTCGGGGCCTAGAAGAGTTGTATAAGAGACAGGTTTTTATGGGCAAAGAAAATAGAAAAAAAAGTGAGAAGAAGCGGGGCTGGGAACTGATTACGGACGCTTTCGTCAAACGAGGCGTTGAGTTTCTTTTCACCGTGCCGGGAGAAAGCATATCGCCGGTCCAGCGCGCCTGTGAAGGGACGACCATCAGGATCATATCCGCCCGCCATGAGCAGTCCGCGGCATTCATGGCCGAAACATACGGCCGAATGACCCGGAAGGCGGGAACTGTCGTGGTGACTTTTGCCCCGGGTTTTACGAACACACTCTCGGCGATCCAGAATGCGAACATGTCGAACTCTCCGCTGATTCTGATTGCCGGGGCGCATGGGAGAAAAGCGCCGGACAGGCTTGGCCTTCAGGATATGAAACAGGAGCCGGTTATCCAGTCGATCGTCAAGAAATCGTTTGTTTGCGGCCAGGCCGAAAGGATTCCGGACTACATCGACATGGCTTTCCGCTATGCCGAGAATGGTCGTCCCGGACCCGTATTTCTGGAGCTGCCCGTTGATGTCCTGACGGCTAAAGTAGATGCAAAGGATGTTTCCGTCCGGCATACCATCGTTGAATCAAGACCTGTTGATCCCCGGGATGTCAAGAGGATGATGGCGATCATTCGTGATTCTAAAAGACCCGTCATTATCACCGGCAGCGGTACGTACTATTCCGATGCAGGTCCGGAACTGACGGCTTTTATCGAAAGGACGGGAATTCCCGTATTCACGAGCAAGTTTTCCCGGGGCATCGTGCCGGATACGCACCCGCTCTGTTTCGGATCCTCCGTGGTGCTGACGCCCGGCTGCGCCATTTGGGCGACGCTCATGTCCGACTGCTATATCCTCTTGGGAACGCGCCTGTGCATTTATCATGCAACGGGAGATTTATACAATCCGGAAGGCAAAATTATCCAGGTGGACATCGAGCCGGAAGAGATCGGCAGGAACCGTTCTTCTGATCATGCGATCTTTGCCGATATCAAAGGGCTACTCGATCAGTGCAATCAATATGTTGATGATGAAGGCATGGGCAGCGAACTGCAAAAGAATTTTGCGCCCTGGGTGGCTGAGCTTCGAAAAGAACACTCGGAGCGAAAGGAGCTTCAGAAATTCAATACGGAACGTAATCATGTTCCGATTCATCCCGGAAGGCTCACCAAAGAAATCGACAATTTCATGGACAGGGCCGACGATGTAGTCGTTACCGACGGCGGCGATTTGCCCTCCTGGGTGCTGACGACCAGAACCTGCCGCGGCGCATGGAATGAAATGGCTTCGGGCCTGTTCGGTTGTCTGGGTGTTGGCCTGCCATACGCCAATGCGGCAAAACTGATCCGCCCGCAAAGCCGTGTCTTGCTGTGCACCGGCGACGGGTCGATCGGATTCAATTTCATGGAACTGGAAACATCCATCCGCAAGAATCTGCCCATCGTCGTCGTGATCGGAAACAATAATCTCTGGGGAATGACCTCCAACAGCATGAGGCATCGGTTTGGTCACCTCGTACCCGGCACCGTGGAGCTCAATTACGTTCCCTATCACAAGATGATGGAAGCGCTGGGAGGCAAAGGAATGCTGGTGGAGAAGCCCGAGGACATCGGGCCTGCCCTGAAAGAGGCGTTCGCGTCGGGGCAAACGACTGTCATCAACGTGATGATTGATCCCGCGGTGATCGGCCCGGCATCGGAGGCGATGGCCAATATGAAAGAAGGGGAAGAGATCTAAGAAAATAACGGTCTTCATGAAATCAGAGGTGCGCAGTGACCATTAAGGAAAATACAAAGATCAGCTTTGCGTCATGGTATGTTTTGATCATCTGCAGTCTGCTGTACCTGATCAACTATGTCGATCGTCAGGTATTATCCATAACCGTGGAGTACATGAGGATCGAACTTGGTTTGACGGACACCGAGATCGGAATCATCCAGACCGTCTTTTTCATGAGTATGGCGCTGTTTGCTTTTCCGGCCGCCTATCTCGCGGACCGGTGGAGCAGGAAGAAAGCCATTGCACTGATGGGGACGGTTTGGAGCGTCTTCACGTTTGTTACCGGTCTTGGACGTAATTTCCTGGGGGTCATCGTTCCCCGGTCCCTCGTCGGCATCGGCGAGGCCGGGTTTACGTCCGGCGGTATTCCAATGATTGCCGCCGCATTTTCACCGCAGGCGCGGGCCAGGGTCATGGGGGTCTTCAACATGTCCATGGCGATCGGCGCCGCCCTGGGCGTGGTCCTGGGCGGTTGGATCGCGAAGACTTATGGCTGGAGAATGGCTTTTTATGTCTTTGCGGTGCCCGGTTTGATTCTCAGCGTGCTTGCCCTCCTGATGAAAGACTACAGCGCGGCAGAAGACAAGAAGGAAGTCGGCCGAAAGGTTTCGTTCTTCATAACGATCACGACATTGTTCAGGATTCCGACCTTGCGCTGGATTTATGTCGGATACGCCATGCAAAATATCATGTTCTTTTCCTTCCTGACCTGGGGGCCGGCATTCCTGATGCGGACTCAGAAAATCGATTCCACAAAGGCCGGTCTGAGTATCGGGCTGATTTCCATTATGGCGATTCTGGGCTCTCTCGCTGGCGGCATCCTGGCGGATCATTGGCAGAAGCGAAATAAAAGAGGACGCATGCTGACGGCAGCACTGAGTCTTCTGTGCTCATCCGTGATCCTGATTATCGCGATGTTCCTGGAATGCAGGGGGATCGGGCTCGGCTTTGCCGTTCTGTACGGGATTGTTGCGATTGTTCCTATTCCGGCCATCACGGCTGTCACTCAGGATGTCGCACCGCCCGCTGTGAGAAGCGCCTCCTGGGGTCTCAATGCCTTTTGTTGTTATGTTTTAGGAGGTGCATGGGCGCCCATGATCGTCGGGGCCATATCCGACGGATTGGGCGGGGGAGGTTACGGCTTGAAGATCGGTCTGATCATTTCAACGCTGGGCGGGTTTGCCGGCGCCTGGCTTTACTGGATCAGCTCAAGAACTTATGCAACGGATCTGCAGAAAGCCGAAGCAGGGGAATTGGGCGAAGTGTCAGGGGACAGGGATTCAATTTAGATAACAAAGTCACGTCATCTATGAATTCGGGAGGCGAGAAACAAAACAGATGAACCACTACAAATTATTCATTAATGGTGAATTTGTCGAATCGGCTGGCGGCGAGGTTTTTGAAACAATCGATCCGGGCACGGGCGTAGCCTTTGCTACAGTGGCCAAAGCCGGCCGGGCGGACGCCGAGTCAGCCATCGCTGCCGCCCGACGAGCCTTTGACAGCGGCATCTGGAGCAATCTCAGTCCGGCTGACCGGGCTGACAGAATTTACGATTTCGCGGATGAAGTCTCCAAGCTGACACTGGAGTTTGCCATGACGGAGTCCCAGGATGCCGGTCACGTCATCAAACTGTCCAAATTCTGGGGGATGATGGGAGCAGGGTTGCTGCGGAATCTTGCGTATTATGCGAAGCATGATTTCCCCTGGGAGGAAGAGATCCGTTGTTCCGGCAATGCTTTTGCGCCGGCAAGAGAAATGCTCTGGCGGGAACCCATCGGCGTCTGTGTGGGCATTGTGCCCTGGAACTTCCCCGCCAGCAGCGCATTCTGGAAGATTGCCCAGGCGATTACAATGGGCAATACGATTGTCCTGAAGCCCGCATCATCCACACCGCTGACAGCTCTGATCATTGCCAGGGCCGCTCTTGCCGCGGGAATTCCTCCGGGTGTGATCAATGTTCTGCCCGGTCCCGGCGCCGAGTTGGGACGAATCCTCTGCACGCATCCCGATGTGGATAAGGTTGCGGTTACGGGCAGTACGGAGGTCGGCAAAGAAATCATGAAAATGGCTGCCGACTCCGTCAAGAAAGTCACTTTGGAGCTTGGCGGCAAATCGGCAAATATTATTCTGGACGACGCCGACATGGATTTCGCGGCAAGCGGCGCCTGCTTCGGAACTTTCTTTCACCAGGGTCAAGTTTGCGAGTCGGGAACGCGTGTCCTTGTTTCCGCAAAAATATATGACGCGTTTGTGGAAAAGATGAAGAAACGAGCGGAAGCAATTCGCGTGGGATACCAGCTCTTCCCCGACAGTCACATGGGACCGCTGGCGAATGCGGCGCATCTGGCTACCGTGGAAAGTTATGTAAAAATTGGCCGGGAAGAAGGGGCAACCCTGCTTACCGGCGGTCAACGCATTGCAGTACCCGGCCTCGAGGGAGGGTACTATTACGCTCCTACAATATTCACGGATGTAAAAAACTCCATGCGCATTGCGCAGGAAGAAATTTTCGGTCCCGTGGTCTGCGTAATCAAGTGCGAGAGCGATGAAGAAGCCGTCGCCATTGCCAACGATTCCATTTACGGTCTGGCAGGGGGCGTGTTTTCCGGAAGTAACGCGCGCGCCTTGCGGATTGCCCGACAAATCCGGACGGGGACGTTATGGATCAACAATTATCATACCTTTGGAGACTTCTGTCCCTTCGGCGGATACAAACAGTCGGGCGTGGGAAGAGACTTGGGTGCCGTCGGTCTTGAAGAATATACTGAGGTCAAACGGGTTCATGTCAGTTCATTTGCGTCGGTCGAGAATAACATCATGATGCAGTGCATTTCAGATGAAACGAGGATTGCCGCCGCCCAATACAGCTGTCCGACCCATGTCATTTCGGGCCACGGAACGCTTCCTTCCCTCTATAAAGAAATGGTGAACCTGGGCTGCAAAAGGGCGTTCATTGTTAGCGATCGGGATGCGGGAAAGAAGGGCGCCGTCCAGCGGGTGGAGGACGCACTCGTAGAATTCTGCGCCGGTGTCTACGGTCAAATCGATCAGGAAGCGACTTTAAAAACCGTGGATGATGCAACCCGGGCGGCCCGCCAAGCAGGTGCCGATTGTATTGTCAGTGTGGGGAGTAAAGCGGCGATCGATACGGCCAAAGTGGTTTGCGTTACTCTGAAGAGCGGCGGGAAGGCAAATGACCATATCGCGCTCCAACGTTTGCAGGAGCCGCAGATTCCTCATATTGCCATTCCCACGCCGGCCGGCGGCGGCAGCGAGGTGACAAGAGTCGCCTTGCTCAGAAGCGAGAGAGCCGGGCGTCAAGTGTTTCTGATGGACGACAGGATTGTTCCCAATACTGCGATTCTCGATCCTCTGTTCGCTCAAATGATGCCTGGCGAAAGCATTGCAACAGCCGTCATGGATGCGCTGACCAACGCCATTGAAGCGTTGACCAGCGTCATGGCGCACCCGGTCGCTGACGGTCAGGCCCTGCAGGCCATCCGTTTGCTGCGGGAGTGTCTGCCCGTGCTTTCGGAAGGCAGGGACGAAAGGGCGCAAAATCAACTGCAATATGCCCAGACC
>SBEK01000118.1:0-7834 GCA_009668925.1 Deltaproteobacteria bacterium | reverse complement strand
GTGCGCGCCATGGACCGTACCGTGGCGATGATCTATCGGGTGGATCACGGCGCCGTGTGCGGCATTTTACTGCCGGCGGTGATGCGTTTCAATGTCGATTATGCCGCAGACAAGCTTGAAAGAGCAGCTTTTGCCCTCGGCGTGAACACTGCGGGAATGGACAAAAAGGCTGCCGCGTTCGCTGCCGTCGACGCTGTTGAAAAGATCATGGAGACATTGCACCATCCGCTGAAGTTGCATGAATTGGGTATCCCGCAGGACGGTCTGGATATCTCTGCTTTTCATGCCATCTGCGATCCGTCGGTATTATTCAATGCCCGTCCCGTGAATGATCCGAACGCAATCGCAGACATTTACAGGCAGACCTTTTAAGCCGGAGAACATGCCTGCCAATACTTAAAATGCCGGCTGCAACGAAAAATCCAAGCGCGCACAGTCTTTCCGCAAGACGGTGGATGAGAAGGAGCTTCGTATCGGCACCAGGACCGTGCCGATACGAAGCCCACTTCTTCCCGCCATCCCGGAGCGTTGGTAAATGGTTCTGACATAAAGATTTATTTCCGCGCAATCCCCGATCGATATCAATTATCCGCAGCCCGCCCCATTCCGGACATCGAAATCAATTACTGAACCGGCGAATGGTGATGATCGCCCGGTGCCGATGGTTGTTCTGCGTCGAAGAATACGGTGACATATCATTATGACATAATGATATGTCTTTATTCCCATTATGGAACATCCGCATTCTCACAATGGGACATTTCCCTGACACAAGTCTTCACCCTGTCATCCGCCATAAAAATCATCATTGTATTCACTAGATTACAAGCCGCATGGATCTCCCGGATTCCTGGCACGTAAAATGCGATGTTTCCGCATCGATGATTTCAATCCTGTTATAGCGGCGGGGGTGCCGCACAGCATCCGTTTTTTCCGGGTGGCTAGAGATGGGCAGACGCAGGGCTTTGTTCAGGGCCGGGGATAGAAGTTTACCGTGAAGATGGTTCTTTAACCCGTCCGGAAGCATTCCGGTAAGGTTTTACGATGTAACTCGGACCATCCAGCGAGCCCGAAATGAGATGAAGGACAGCAAGGGGCAGGGTTTACTGACGGGTTCCTGCATCTTCTCTCCTGCTTTCACCTCTTTCATAAAAACAGGAGTCGGGAACGTTTTCAAATCTGCAAAGCATGGCGTTACTAATCAGGCATGCCCGATTTGCCGGGACAAAGGAGAATTCACAACTGCCAACGGCAGGTCGGGCCGGCCGGACAAGATTCACAAACGCACGACATACAATGGATTATGCGGAAAGGAGGTTTGGGCATGTTGTACCGTAAGCAGTCGTTTCGTATTTTTTCATGACGAACAATATCAAAACAAACGAAGAAGCTGCATGAATAAGAATCTTATTTAAGGAGGGGTCTTTTTTATGGAAGTTGCAAAAACAGTAGAAGAAGTTAATGGCATTGAAGTTGTTGATCCGGCAGGTCACACAGGAAAGGTCGCCAGCATTGCGTTTGCCGGATATACGTTCGATGCCGTTGATATGGTCATCACCGCCTTGGCTTTGCCCTTGATTATGAAGGAATGGGGCTTGAATATGGTTCAGGCCGGTACCGTCGTTACAGCCCTGCTGATCGGCGCCTGTTTCGGGGGTTTTATTTTTGGCCCCATCGCCGATAAATTCGGCAGAAAAAAAGCATTGATGTGGTGCATTGCCTTTTTCTCCATTACCACAGGGCTTGCGGGATTGGCGCAAGATCACATTCAACTGGCCGTCCTGAGATTTATCGCCGGTATCGGGCTTGGAGCTGAGTGGGCGCTCGGAACAACGATGCTTGCCGAATTCTTCCCCGTTGAAAAAAGAGGAAAAGCCAGCGCCTGGATGATGATTGGCTGGCCCGTCGGCTATTTCGTCGCCCTTGGCCTGCAGGCCGCACTGGTGCCGCTTTTCGGATGGCGTGCTCTATTCTTTGCCGGCACGACGGGAATGCTCCTGGCCGGTTATATTTGGTTGTTTATTCCTGAATCCCCCGTCTGGCTCCGGGCCCAGGCTAAGAAGAAGCTGGGTGCTTCTACACCCAATCCCGTTGCTGCGGTAAAGCTGACAGACCTTTTCAAACCGGCCAACATTAAAATCACTTCGCTGACCACAACCATCTGCTTATGTGCTCTGATGACTTACTGGGCCGTCAATACCTGGCTGCCGACACTTCTGTTACAGGAAAGAGGCTTGAAACTGAAAGGCGTCATCCTCTATCTCGTCATGTTCAACATCGGCAATGTCATCGGATTCATTTTCGGAGGACGGATCGGCGACAAACTCGGCAAGCGCAATGTCATGGTTGTCAGCGGCATCCTGTCCGCCGTGATGTTCTATGTCTGGCTGGGAATGACCACCGACATGACGTTGTTTTTATGGCTGGGCGTTCTTTATCACGCGGTGGGAGCTACTTTCTGGGCCACATTGCCGGCCTTTGTTGCTGAACAGTTCCCAACCAACATTCGAGCATTCGGCACGTCCACCTCTTATTCGGCAGGACGTTTTGCTTCAACCCTGATCCCGATGGCTTTGGGCGCAGCGGCAATGAAGTATGGGCTTTCAGGAGCCATTGCTTTTATGGCGGTATTTTACGTGATCGCCTCGGCAGCCACTTTCATGTTACGGGATCGAGCGAATATCGAAGCTTAGTTTTTCATCGAGTAGTTTATCATCAGGCCGGTTTGACCGGAACAATCGTCTGTTCCGACCAAACCGGCCTTTCTGTTTTCAACCCACATTGCGTGATAAGCAGAATCCGATTTGACCGCAGTCAGCCTCTTGTTTTCGAAGGAGATCCGATGGATCGGTATACGACGAGAAAAGATCCGCAGGTCTATCCTTGCATTCGGAAATGGATTTCTCGCCGATCCACACGGGCTATCCCTTCAGTAGAAATGATAAACAAGACATCTTTCCCGGTCCACTGCAAATCAGGTGCAGGAAACGGTTTCAATAACCTGAAGGTCACGCGGCCGTTCCCTGTAGGGAATCGACGATGCGATTAAGGATGCACATCATTATCACTGAAAAAAAGGTAATGCTTTGTCGCGGCAATGAGCGGTAGGCGGGGGCGGGCAGGGAAGACCTTTACGGGATCTTCCTTCCCGCCTGCTTGATGGATACGTGAAAACTTTTCCGGCCGGGCCGGACGGAGAAGTTTCATGGGGATGATCAGTGTTTGTTGTTGCTTCTCCAGATCCCTTGTTGCTCGGCGGCCCTGATCAATTCATCGCGCGTATCGGGATGGGCGATGCTGATCAGCAGTTCGGCGCGTTCCCAGGTGCTCTTGCCTTTGAGATCCACCGCGCCGTACTCCGTGATGACATAATGGGTCATCGTGCGGGGAACCGTGACAATGCCGCCGGACGTGAGGGTGGGAACGATGCGGGATTTCTTTTCGCCGTTTTTACTTTCCTTGAGCGACGACAGACAGACGATGCCCTTGCCGCCATTTGATTTAAAGGCGGAGTTGATGAAATCCAGTTGTCCCCCCGTGCCGGTAATATGGCGGATGCCGGAGGATTCGGAACAGACCTGCCCGTACAAATCGATCTCGATGGCATTGTTGACGGACACCAACTTATCATGTGCGGAGGCAACATTTACATTATTGGTATAATCCACAGAGCAGCTGGCCGCCGCGCGATTCATGTGCAGAAAATCATATACTTTCTGAGATCCCAGCGCGAAGGTATAAACCATTCTTTCGCGATCGAAGGATTTGCGGCGGCCGGTCATCACACCGGCCTCAAACATATCGACATAGGAATCCACCAGCACTTCCGTGTGGCATCCCAGATCTTTCAGATCCGACTGGGCCAGCATGGCCCCTACGGCATTGGGCATGCCGCCGATGCCCAATTGAATTACCGAACCGTTTTCAATCAATTCCATCACATGACCGGCGACGGCTTTATCCACGTCGGTCGGGGCAATGAAAGGCACCTGGATCAACGGTTTGTTGTCCGTTTCGACGATCATATCCACGTCCGATATATGTACCGCTTCGTTATTGCCGCCCAGGCAGTAGGGCGCCTTGTCGCAGACTTCGACAATCATTTTGGTTGCCTTTTTGACAAAACAATACGTATCGGAATTGGACACGCTGAAATTGAAGTAGCCCCGCTCATCCATGGGGGTAACCTTAATCATCACGATCCCGGGCTCGACATAGCGGTTGATGAGCTCCGGACCTTCCTGATACAGCATCGGAATGTAATTGCAGAGGCCCTTGTCATGCAGGATGCGGTCGCCGCCGCTGAAATGCCAGGAGTGATACATAAAGTGATCCCGCGTCTCGTCGCAGGCGCCAACCTGCGCGATGCCGGGATACGTCACTCCATATACTTTCACATCTTTTAATTCATCCTTCCGTTTCGCCAGATACGGATCCAGAAATGTCGGAGACATTGCGAAATGACCGTAGTGGACCTTGTCACCCGACTTCACAACCCCGACCGCCTGTTCCGGGGTCACCAGCTTTTCTCGGTACTCATTCGCCATACCCATGTACACACCCTCCTGATTTTCATTATGGACTGCTTTGCTATTCAGTTATTTTCGCCAGGGTTTTCGCCCATTTGATCTTCTGCTGCAAATTGCCCAGGCGCTGATACATCACCCGCTGGCTCTGGGGAGGTCCGGCGCCGTGCATGCTTTCCACCAGACAGGTGCCGCCGGTCATATTCTCGATCAATCGCAGGATTTTCATGCGTGTTTCCGTCGGGACGCCTTCCACGCCCGCCAGATATTTTCTCACCTGCTTCCCGATTTCCGGGCTTCTCAGGTCCTGATCGAAGGGAAGCGTCGCCATGATCCCGCCGGCAATATCGTGAGCCAGACGGGATATTTCATAGATGTGCCGGGTGATGTTGTGCTTGGTGCAATTGGCCAGTAACGGATTGGGATAGAAAGCGCCGCTGGCCGTTTTCGATCCCATCGCGGAACAGGCCACGGAGCCGGCATAGACCGTTTCGGTCAGATGCATCATCTCGATGAGCTTGTCCTTGACGTGGGAAGCATTGGCCGTTCCCTGATACTGGGCCGCGAGCGCCGTGGCGCCGACGATGATATCGGACAAACCGCCCTTGCATCCCCCGTAATTCTGGCGGTGCAGGGTGGCAAACCGCTCAACCAGCATTCCGCTGAAATCGATCTCGCCGCACATGAAAACCCGCTCCCAGGGAACAAACACATCCTCGAAGATAATGAGAGCTTCGCCGCCGACGACCCCGAATTCCGTGTTGCCGGCGTCGATGCCTTCTTCCAGTTTCCGCTCTTCATTGGACTGACGTCCGAAGATCAGGGTCATGCCGGGCGAGTTGAGGGGTATGGCCGCGGCGACGGCATAGGCTTCATCGCCTTTGACCATGTTCTGGGTAGGCATAATGAGAATTTCATGGCTGTTGACCGAACCGGTCATATGCGCCTTCGCCCCCCGGATCACAATGCCGTCATCCCTCTTTTCGACAACGTGCGTGAACAGATCCGGATCAGACTGTTCACCGGGGCGTTTGGAGCGGTCGCCCTTCGGGTCCGTCATTCCGCCGACGACCATCCGGTTTTCCGCTTGAATGTATTTTAGAAATTCCACAAACCGTTTGAAGTATGACGTGCCTTTCGCCTCGTCGATCTCAAACGCGGTCGAGTACATGGCATTCATGGCGTCAAAGCCCACGCACCGCTGGTAACAGCTTCCCGTTTCATGGGAAATGAGCCGGAGCATCAGAACTTTCTTGATCAGATCATCCACGGACTGGTGAATATGCGTAAACCGGTTGATCCGGTTTCCCGTCAGATGACTCGTCACCGTCATCAAATCTTCATTTTCCGGCCGGAGAGCCAGTTCATACGTTTTGGCCGCTGCATTGATATGCGGGATCAGCGCCGGATGCATAGTGACATCCTCCACGCATTGCCCCTTGTAATAGACATTCAGCTTTTGCTTCTTTAAACTGTCAATATAATCCTGCTTTGTTTTGATCATCAGTTTCTCCTCTTTGTTTCATGATTGTGCAACCAGCGCGTCCGTCATCTGCAGCAAAGACCGGTCATTATTCCGGATGGACAGTATCTTTCCGTAAACAACGGGCAGCAGCGAGCTGATATAGAATTTTGCCGTCAGAATTTTTGACGTGTAAAACGGTTCATCGCCCTGACCGTTCCCGGTTTTTCCCGCTGCAATAGCGGCCTGCCAGATCAGCATCCACCCCATGACGATATCGCCGACAATTTCCAGATAGGGCGACGCCCAGGAATAGGCGAGAAACGAATCCTCCTTCTCCTGCGCGGACAGAAGCTCCGTGGTCAGGTATTCCAGAGCCGTAATGCTTTTTTCCAGTTCGGTGGCGTGAGCGGATAAATCGGCAATCCTCTTTGCTTCATCAACCGTCGTCTTCATGTCTTCCAGCAAGGCGACAAAGGCCGCGCCCTTGTTCATTCTGATTTTACGTCCGAAAAGATCCAGAGCCTGAATGGCGTTGGTTCCCTCGTAAATCGAGGTGATCTTGCTGTCGCGGGCGCATTGCTCGACCTTGTATTCGTGACAGTAGCCGTAGCCGCCGTGGACCTGGATGGCTTTTACGCAGGTTTCAAATCCTTTGTCCGAACAATAAGCCTTGCAGATGGGGGTCAGGATCTCGACCAGGTTCTGCCACTTCAGTTTTTCGTCCTTGTTGAGCGTCACGGCCGCCCAGTCCATGCAATTCGTAGTATACAAAATGAGCGCCCGCATGCCTTCCGTATAGGCCTTCATCCACAACAGATTTCTTCGGACATCGGGGTGGCCGATGATGGCGGTCTGTTGAGTGTCGGTCGCGCCGAATGCCGTTCCCTGCTTTCTCTCCTGAGCGAAATGGAGGGCATGCAGATAAGCCGTTCCGGCCTGGGCCATCCCCTGCATGCCGACCAGAATCCGCTGCTCATTCATCATGTGAAACATGACCTGGATGCCTTTTCGTGCGGGCCCCAGCAGTTCGGCCACGCAGTTCCCGTTGTCGCCGAAGTTCAACACCGCCGTCGCGGACCCCTTCATGCCCATCTTGTGCTCAATTCCCGAACAGCTGATATCGTTGGCGTCGCCCGGCGTGCCGTCGGGAGCGATTCTGTTCTTGGGCAGCACGAAGCAGGAAAGCCCCCGGGTTCCCTCCGGATCACCCTCGATCCGGGCCAGCAGAATATGGATGATGTTTTCAGTCAGGTTCTGCTCCCCTCCGGTAATGAAGATCTTGCTGCCCGCAATGGAGTAAGTCCCGTCCGGATTCCGGACCGCCTTGGTTCTTACGGCGCCCACATCGGATCCGGCCTGCGCTTCCGTGAGATCCATGACCCCGGCATAGCGGCCGGCATAAAGCGGGATCATGTATTTTCTTTTTTGTTCATCCGTCCCGTAGAGTTCAATTACCTTGGCGGCGCTGTGGGTCAGCCCCGTGTATCCGGTCAGAGAATGATTCGCGGCAAAGAACATCGTGCTGCAGGCATAGTGGATGGAAAGTGGAACGTGCTGCCCGCCGACGTCATAGTTTTCCGGCAGACTCATCCATCCGCCCTCACAGAATTTTTGAAAAGGCGCCCGATAAGGTTCCGGAACCGTGACCAGGTTATCTTTCCACTGACAGCCGATCCTGTCGCCGATACTGTTGGCGGGTGCGAAGTCGTTGATGGCCAACTTCTCTGCAGCCGATAGAATCATCTCAAACGTCTCCCGGGAGTGATCCTGAAAACGGCTGGCTTCGCACAAATCCTCGACGTTCAATTGTTCATACAAAATAAACCGGGTATCCCGGAGATCC
>SBEK01000117.1 GCA_009668925.1 Deltaproteobacteria bacterium | reverse complement strand
GCGTGGGGAAGGCCTTCCAGTGTTTGCGATCCCGGGATATCCGTCTCACGGATCCCGCCTCTGTCCGAACGCCCCGGGGAGGGCTGCTTTTTTTAAGAAAAAACAAGGAGACATGTTATGAGCCTTTTTCATAAGGAAGATTTCTTTGACCATTTTGACCAGTTGGCGAACAAAATTGCGGAAGGCGGTTTGTTCTTCCTGGAAATGACCCGTCACAACAATTATTCGGCGGCCAGAGTCTCCAGGCTCAAAGAAATTGAACATGAAGCGGATGTTATTGCGCATAAGACCTATGCCAGAATGCATAAAAGCTTCCTGACCCCCCTCGACCGCGAGGATATATACGCGCTGGTCAATAAGATGGACAACATTCTGGATGCCGTCGAAAGCACCGCCGTCCGCATCCATATGTATCAGGTTAAAAAGCCGAATGAAGCCATCATTCAACAGGCGGACATTCTTTTGCAGGCGATTGAAAAAGTCAGGGATGTCGTTTTCGGCCTGCGCAATATGAAGAACAGCCAGGTCATTCTGGACGGCTGCGTGGAAATCCACACCCTGGAAAACGCCGGCGACGTGATTTTAAGAACCATCATCAAGGATCTCTTTATCAAAGAAGAAGACGCCATTGAATTGCTGAAATGGAAGGAAATCTTTGAACTGCTGGAAGAAGCCGTTGACGGGTGTGAAAACGTATCCCATGTCGTGGAAGGGATCGTCATGAAGCATGCGTAAGTGGGGAGAGGAAACAGCCGTCGCGCCGGGGCGGATGCCTGACTGGCGAAAGAGGTGTGCCCGTCTTGACCCTTCATGTTAACCTCGAAGGCATGAGGATTTAATACGGGTTCAAAAAAAATAGTGATCAGGGAGGGAATGAATATGTCGAAAAGTTTAACGGAATATTTCAACAAGCAACCCCGTCTCGGTGTGCTGAGCACAAGCAACAAGGCGGGAGAGGTGGACTCGGCCTATTTCGGATCGCCGCGGATGATCGACGACCAAACGGTTATGGTCGCCCTCGGCAAGAACAAAACACTGGCCAATCTCCAGGAAAATCCCCATGCCTGCTATATGATCATGGAGCCCGGCAAAAGCATCTTTGAGTGGAAGGGACTGAGAATCTACATGAAGATGACGAAGTGCGAGACGTCGGGGGATAATGTCGATCTGATGAAGAAAATGATCAGCGAAAAGGCCGGAGAAGCCGCCGGCAAAATGATTTACGCGGCCGTAACATTTTCGGTTTCCGGCGTGAGACCGCTTGCCGATTTCGGGCAGGGCTGGGAGAAATCGATCTAGTCTGCGGACCGGCAAAATAGAAACGGTGAAGGGACGCGCCTCCCGCCGGGCCGGAGCAGCACCGGGAGGCGCAAAAAAGGCTTCCTGGGCCTGGGTCACTTTTTCTTTCCGGATCTTTTGGAGACCGGGCGGTCGCGCAGCAGCACATAGGTCGCCCCCGCACCGCCGTCATGCGATTGGGCGCTGGCATAGGCCAGCACGCGTTTGCGCCAGTAGCTGTGGCCGAGCCATTCGCGGACTTTATTTTTCAAGACGGCCTCGCCCGGCGAGGAAAGACCGCGCCCGTGAATGACGAGCACGGCTCCTTTCCCGGCAAGGTAAGACGATTTCATAAACGACTCAAATGCCTCCCGCGCGGTCTCCACATTCATTCCGTGGAGGTCGATGTGCCCCTGGATGGAAAAATCTCCCCGGTGCAGCCTTAGCGCAACCTCGCGGCGGGCATGGTATCCTGTCCCTTCCATGTACTCCGGCGTATCGGAGACGACAAAACCCTCTCCGCGGTCGACGAGTCTGGCCAGCCGGGACAAGGCTTCATTCTCCGGAATGCACCCGTCTTGGGCCGGAAGTTTCATCGCCGCGTTCTGCATGGCGGCCTTTTTTCCGGGAATCGGACGAACGCCTTGCATGGCCTCGGAAAAAATCTGTTCCTCCGTCGGCGGTCCGGCCGGCGCTTCATTCTTCGTCGGCGCCGCCTCGGGGACAAACGCTGCGGGCGGAATCTTCCCGGCCGGAAACAGACCCTTCAGGCGATCGAAAGGATGATGCCCCAGGGCTGATTCCCCGAAAGTGATGTCCGGGATATTTTTCTTTTGTTTGGCCATGAGCTGTTTTCCCGCCGCCGGTAACTTCCTTCAAGAATCATGCTACGCCCGTTCTCTCGCGGTGTAAAGTGCCGACGCCGGCAGCCGCCGGGAAACCCCTCCGCGGTGAATGGAGGAAGGAACGATCGCAAAGCAGGATCAGGGCAAATCCTGGCCTGCGGCGTGATTTGCGCTTGCCGCACCGCTGGAGGGGCAGACCCGCGGCGGCCGTTTTTTCCGGCTCTTATCTGCGCCGGCTTCGCCGTATGCGGCGCTTCCCGGGCCGGGCCCGCTTTTGAAGCAAAGGTGCCGCAGGCCTTGTGGACAGGCTTTGTCTAATGCGCCGCTTCGACCTGAGGTTCGGCATTCGTCGGAGTAACATGCACGGAGATCATTTCCAGCCGTCGGATGAGGGTTGTCTCGACCGGTTCTCGAACGGGCCATTCGGTGAGAAAGCGGTGCAGGTCATCGACGGACGCTACCGCCTGGCCGCCTATCCGGACGATGCGGTCACCTGTCCGAATGCCCGCCCGGTCCGCCGGCCCGTCTTTTTCCACATGCAGGACTTCCACACAGCTTTCGGCATCCAGGCGAAAATACTTGACCATGCGCCGGTTCAGCGGCCGCTGTCTCCCGCCGATGCCCAGGTAGCCGCGGCGGACCCTGCCGTAAGTCAACAGCTGGGTTAAGACGAATTCAGCCGTGCGCGACGGAATGGCGAAGCCGATGCCCTGCGCCATGGCGATAATGGCTGTGTTGATCCCGAGGACTTGCCCCCGCGAATCGACCAGCGGTCCGCCGGAGTTGCCGGGATTCAGAGGCGCCGTATGCTGAACGACATTTTCGATCAACCGGCCGTCGATGCTCCTGAGCGATCGCCCCAGGGAACTGACGATCCCCTGTGACACCGTAGAGTCGAACCCCATGGGATTGCCGACGGCGATGACCAGTTGCCCCACATGCAGCTTCGAGGAATCCCCGAGGGCCGAAAAGGGCAGCCCCGAGGCCGGCACCCGGATCACGGCCAGGTCCGTCGCCGGGTCTTCGCCGATCAGGCAGCCGGTAAGCGTTCGTCCGTCATCCAGGGTGGCCTGGATCTCTCCGGCCTCACGAATGACATGGCTGTTCGTGAGGATGTAGCCGTCGGGCGCAATAATCACGCCGGAGCCGGCGCCCTGCCGGAAGGTCTTGCCCTGGCCGCTTTTTACAATCAGGCTGACAACGGCCGGCGTCACGATATCGACGACGGCCGTGACGGCCGCGGAGAAGTCGTCAAGAACCTCAGTCGCCCGGTCGAGCCGCATCCCGTCGCCGCGGCTCTTCGTTTCATATATTGGATTTTCATAGATCATGTCCGACATGATAAGCATCTTGGTATTTACCTCCGTTTAACGATAAGGACGTAAAGTAATCATCGGCCTAACTCAGTCAAGGTGTTCCGCCCGGGGACGCATAGAGGGGCCCCGAAGCCCGATAAACGAAGTCGCCTGCACTCCGGCCTGATGGGAGGATAATGACGGGACAATGGAGGAGGGGAGGGAAAGCGGCAAAATCTGCCGCTTTTCAGGGAGACGGACGGCTTTTCGCGTCCGGAAGAAAGTGAGCTCTTGTCAAAAAAGGTCCGGTCGGTATATAGGCGGACATGCCCGCCACGACCCCTCGGGCCAAGGGCGGAAGACAGGCATACGCTATTGAAAATATCAGAAGGAGGTTGAGTGATGAAACTGGAGAACAAGGTTGCGGTGATCACGGGGAGCGGAAGGGGCATCGGGCGCGCCATTGCCCTGGCCTTTGCCCGGGAGGGGGCCAGGCTGGTGCTGATGGCCAGGACCGCAAGTCAGCTGGAAGAGGTCAGCCGGGAGATCAAAGCCATGAATGGAGAGGTCCTGGCTGTTGCGGGCGATCTCGCCAACAAGAGCGATATCGAAAACGTGGTGGCCAGGACGGTTTCGCACTTCGGGCCACCGGACATCCTGGTGAATAACGCCGGGGTCCAGGCGAGATCCCTCACGGTTGATTCCGACGACGACGCGTGGCAGAAAGTCATCCAGATCAATTTAGTCGGGACTTTCCTCATCACCAAGTATCTTCTCAAAACGATGATTCCCCGGAAGACCGGGCGAATCATCAACATCCTGTCCGTGAATGCCAAGGCGGGCCATCCTTTCGGCAGCGCCTATGCCGCTTCCAAGCACGGGCTCCTCGGCCTGACCCGATCCCTGGCTCTCGAAATGGGATTTCTTGAACTTCCCGGCATCACGGTGAATGCGATTTGCCCGGGTGCGGTGAGGACCGAAATGATGGAAGGCGAGGGAGGTCTTCTGGACTTTGTCGCGAAAGCCCGGAAGATCAGCAAGAAGGAGGCTGAGCAGGCGATCGCCGAGCTCAGTGTGCAGAAGCGTCTCCTGGAGCCGGAGGAGATCGCGGGCCTCGCGGTTTACCTGGCGTCCGATGAAGCGAAGGGCGTCACGGGCCAGGCCATGAATGTCTGCGGCGGGCAGATTATGTACTGATCCGGGCAAGGGTGAACGTCCTAAAATCGTCCGTTGATGAAGAAAAGCCGGGGGGTGTTTCCGGCTTTTCTTTGCCGGGCCGGCGTCACCGGAAACAGGACTTCCTCTTGGGGCACCTTCGTTGGAAGCCTTCACCGTTTGGGCAGCGAAAAGGGGCTCGTTCCCTTCTTTTTCCCGCTCCGGCCTGATTATGCGGTTGCTTTTCCGGCGGGCATGGTTTAAGATGCCGCATTCCGGACAACTTCCTGCAAAAGTTGTCCCGGAAACATGCCAGCAGAAAACCAAGTCACTAAAAAAACCGGTGCAGAATGGACATTCCGGAGAATAGTCTGAACGAAGCGGGGAAAGGCCATTCGACCAGGCCGGCGGATGACGCCAGAATATTGTTCGCCAATCTCCTGCTTACAGGCAAGAACCTGTCCCTATATCCTGAAGGGCACAGCATCTGCATGAACTCCATCCGGCAGTTTCACGCGCGGCTGGAAGCGTTCATCCGGCAAAACGGGGATGTCCGGATCGGGTTTGAAAAAGACGGCGTGATTTGCCAGGGCGAAACGGTTCAGAAGGGACCGGCCGAGGAAGGAACGCTGCCCTTCACCCTTTTCCGGGACGGCATCCGGTGGCTGGAACTTAATGAAGGGATCACCCTGGAAGAAACCCGGGACGTATTATCCATCATCAACCGGTATTCCGCATTGGCTGCGGAGCCGGAAGGGGACATCGTGACCGCCTTCTGGGAAGCCCGTTTCGCCCACGTGCAGTATGAAGCCGCCGATTTTTTTTCGGACCCCTCGCCGGACCAGATGGACAGCCTCGCTCAATCCGAGGAAAGACCGCCGGCCGTGTTTGGCGGCCCCGCCATTGATCCGGCCGCCCTGGTGCTGGATGCGCGAGAACAAAAAGCATTGCAGGAGATGATCTTTCGCGAGGAAACGGCGGCCACCACGGCGCATCTGAATATGCTGCTGGACAGCCTTTGGCAGAATCAGGAAGAGAAGAACTTCGGCATTATCCTGGATGTCTTGTCGGAAGAATTCGCCGGTTCTCTGATTCATCATGATTTTGAAGCCGTGCTGATTATCCTGGAAGGCATGCGTGAGGTCCTGGACGGAGGCCGGATACACAAAACCTGGGCGGGTCCCCTGATTGACGGATTTATTGCGAAAGTTTCCGCCGCCGCTTGTTTGAAACCATTGGAGGATATCTGGAGCGAGGTCTCCGCACAGCAGGTGGAAATATTTCAACGGATTTTCCAGCGTCTGCATCCGAGCGCCGTCGACACCCTGGCGCGCCTGCTTGTCGCACGGCAGCCCGCGCCGCTGGAGCGGATGGTCGAGGAGGCGATTATTGCAATGGTCCGCAGAGACGCGGGCTGCCTCGAAGGACTGGTCAGGAGCCCGGATGAAAGACTGTCCGCCAGGCTCGTTCCGGTATTGTTCCGGGTGGGAGGGGAGGCCTCCGCGAAATATCTGACGAAACTGGCCCGGCATTCTTCGGTGCCCGTTCGCCGGATGGCGATCAAAGCAATCGCGCACATGGGCGGCGACCAGACAGCGGCGCTGTTTGAATTCATCGGTGATCCGGATGTCTCGGTGCGCCGGGTGATTCTGAAGAAAATGAGTCAGGCAAGAAATGAGATCGCTGAAGATCTTCTGCTTGGCTATCTCCAAAACCGAAAATCGCCTTCCGGGGAGGCGGAGCATATTCTGGAATGTTTCAGCGCGCTCGGAAGATGCGGATCCCTTAAGTCCGTTCCCTTCCTTCGCAAGAGGCTGCTCAACCGAAAGTGGCTGGCCGGCATACGGAAATCAGTGCAGCGCGAGGGCGCGCTTATGGCCTTGGTTGCTTTGAGGATACCGGAAGCCCGGCGGGTGATCGAGTCGGCGGGCCGAAGCCTTTTCCCCGGACTGCGCAGGATGGTGCGCACGTCGGCGCGGGAATATTTCCCCGCGGATGGAGGAGGTCGATAATCATGGCGGAGCGGCAGTCGATTCCGGAGCGCCTGGGCCACGACTTTTTGAGAGCCCTGTACCACATGATCCATACCGCGCGCATCTACCAGGATAACAATCAGCTGATCCGGAAGAGCGTCCGTTCCTTTCAGGCGGTGCTCGCGGAAATAACGCTGGAGGGAGATATCCGTCTCCTGCTTTGGCGAAGCCGGTTTCACCTCGGAGGGGAAAAGCTGCTTTACCGGCGGGATATGGCCGGCGTGGTCAGCAGCATGATCGAATATTTTTCGAAGCGGGAGATCGGGAGCATCAATTTTCTGGAGTCCTCCCGAGACGCTTTGACCGACGACGTTCTTTTGTTTACGCACCTGTTCAATGATGCCGCAAGACACGAAGCCCCTTATCTGTGGCTTATGCAAAACCTCGAGGAAAAGGGCTGTTTTTGGGTGAAAATTTCCCGGCGGCTGGATGATAACGCGTCGGAAGAACAGGGAAGTATCGAAGAGAAGCAGTATGAAAAGGCCCGCAGCATTTATTTTCATGCCGTCGAAACGGTGAAGGAAGTGGCGGACAAAGCCTCCCGGAGCATGGTGGGGGTGCGCCGGAGCAGACGCCTGGCCCAGAACATCGTGGATCTGGTCCGGGAGGACACCGCCCTGATGATCGGGCTCACCACCATCAAGGATTATGACGATTATACCTACACGCACTCCGTGAATGTCGCCCTGCTGGCCACCTGCCTGGGAAGGCATATCGGCTTATCGGATCTTTCCCTGGAGCATTTGTCCGTTTGCGGACTGTTTCACGATCTGGGAAAGGTCGGCGTGCCGAAGGAGATTCTGCGCAAGCAGGGCGCCCTGACGAATGGAGAATGGGAGCAGATGAAGGCGCATCCGCTGCTCGGCGTTCAGAAAATTCTCATGCTGAACGCTCCGCCGTCATTGCGGTCCAGAATTATCCTGGGCCCGTTTGAGCATCATCTGAATCCGGACATGACCGGCTACCCCCGCACGCAGTTTATGGTGGAGCTGAGCCTTCTGGGGAAGATTCTGCGTATCGCCGATGTCTATGAAGCCCTGACGGCCGAAAGGGCTTACCGGGTGAACGCTTTCACCCCGGACGCGGCGCTGAGAAAGATGTGGAGCGAAGCGGGGATCAGTTTTGATCCTATTTTGTTGAAGTGCTTCATCAACATGATGGGGATCTACCCCATCGGTTCCGTTGTGGAACTGACCGATGGAAGCATGGGGCTGGTGATGGATTATCCCGAGGAATCCGAACGGAGCCAGCCGCTCATCTTGCGGATGATGGACGATGGGAAGGGCGCCCTGATGCGCGGGGACCTGCTTTATCTGCCTGACCAGGAAGGCAGGGAAGGATTGGATCAGTTAAGAATTGTCCGGGGGCTTTCACCGGCCGAACTCCACATTAATCCCGCGAAGTTTTTCCTGCACATGGAGTAATCTCCTCCAATCGTCTTGCCCCGGGTCCGCCGGCATCGTTCCTCATGCCGCCGGCACGGTTTACGCGCGGGTGTGCCGGGCCGCCCATTCGTGGTAAGCGCCGATGGCGTAAATGGCATCCTGTATTTTGGCGTAGACGGGGAATCCGGCCTTGCGCAGTTTGGCGAACGTTTCAATCCTGGTGCGCTCCGCCTCGAGGTCGTCTTCAACAAAGCTCGACAGGATCGGGACAACCGGCTTATGGATCAGCCTGGCCATTTCCAGAATGGTATCGGCGTTATTTTTTACCTTGAGAAAAAATTCCGACCGCATGATGTATTCCACCGAGAAGAAGGGGATGATGACGTCGATCGCATCGTCTTCATCCATGGCCTTCATGGTGTGCAGCATGACGTTGAGGTCGAAGCCGAAAGCCCCCAGGTCCACCGGATTGACCGTCGACGTGTTGACCCCCATGATCTTTTCGCTGATCATTTCCTGCGCCCGCGGGCCCAATTCCGGCAGCGCCAGGCCCGCCTCGATGGCCAGGTCGCTGAAGAGGACGGAGATACCGCCGCCCGCGCCCAGGAATCCGACGCGTTTCCCGTGCGGGAGCTTTTCCGCGGTGCCCAGCATCGTCAGATGCATCAACTGATCGAAATCGTCCACCAGGAGAGCGCCGTGCTGTTTTACGGCGGCGGCCCAGATGGTGTAATTGCTCGCCATGGCGCCCGTGTGGCTTGCCGCGGCTTTGGAGCCCGTCTCGGTTTTCCCTCCCTTGAGGATGATCACCGGCTTCCGAGCGGTTGTCCGTTTGAGCGTCCGGAGAAAGGCCTGCGGATTTTTGATGTCTTCGACGTAGCAGGCGATGAGGCGGATTTCCCGGTCGCAGGCGAGATAGTCCAGATACTCTTCTATCCGGAGGTCGATTTGGTTTCCGTAAGAGACGATCTTATTGAGCGGAATTTTCCGGGTAGAGGCCATCGCCAGAAAATTGCCGGTGACACCTCCCGATTGCCCCAGGAAGGCCACCGTACCGTTTGTTTCCAGCGGAGGGATCAGGGTGTAGGAAATTTTCGATCCGGAACAGTGCACGCCGATGCAGTTGGGGCCGACGATCCGGAGGTGCCCTTTGCGGGCTTCCCGGACCATATCCTCTTCGAGCTGCCGGTTCCCCGTTTCGCCGAAGCCGGAGGTGAAGAAATGGATGAACTTGATCTGCTTGCGGACGGCCGCCCGGACGATGTCCAGAGACTGCTCCACGGGCGCGGCCACAATGGCAAAGTCGACCGGTTCGGGCAGCTCGTCGATGGATCCGTAAACCTGGAGTCCGTCGATTTCGCCGCGCTTGGGATTGACCGGATAGATCGGCCCGGTGAAACCGTTGGCCCGGATGATTTGAAAGTAGGGCATCTTCCCGCCGCCCAGATTGTTCGACGCGCCGATGACCGCTATGCTCTTGGGATAAAATAACGAATCAAGACTCATGGTGTTCCTCCTTGGGGTCTCCTCTCAACATATTCCGCCGCCATTTCCGGTTCAGATGCAAAGGGGCCGAAAATATATGACCGGGCGGCGTCAGATGTCAAGAATTAAGTGAACACTGTTTACACGCGTCGATTCTATGATCGGGATGTGCAAAGCGGCGCTCCCGGAGGGAAAAGGAAAAGACCCCCGTCCCCCGGCGATCGGCGGCCGGAAAAAATTGTCAAGATGCAGGGAATGAAGCGTTTGCCGGCGGGCAGCTCGTTTGCGGACGAAAGAAGCAGATTTACCGGAAAAATTTACCCGGATTGAAGAGATTCTCCGGATCGAGCAATGCTTTGAGCTTCTTCATGAGGGCCAGACTCTCGCCATGCTCCTCGGACATGAAGCAGCTCTTGCCGATGCCGATGCCGTGCTCGCCGGTGCAGGTGCCTCCGAATTCGAGCGCCTTCATGACGATGGCGCGGCTTGCTTCTTCGACCAGCGACCAGCGCTTCGGGTCCTGGGGATTATCCATGACGTGAACGTGGATGTTGCCGTCTCCCGCGTGGCCGAATAGATAGCCGGTGAGATTCCGGACGGTCATTTTGCTGAACTCCACCATCTCGCTGTAGCGCGAAAGCGGCACGGCGACATCCATGATGAGCGGCGCCAGTCCGATGTGGTATCGCTTGATCGATTCATAGGTCTGATGACGGATTTCCCACAGGCGCGCCCGCTCCCCGGAACCGATACCCTTGTCGATGGTGAGCGCGCCGTTTGCCTGGCAGATCTCCTCCACGAAAGCCATTTCCAGAGCGAGCCCCTCTTTGCTGTATCCGGAAAATTCCATAAGCAGCGTCGGGTTCTCATCGAGCGTCAGGCCCCGGTCGGCGTTCAGCACGTGCATGACGTTGCCGTCCAGAAATTCCATGGCCGCGGGTGTAAGCCCCGCGCGCATGATCTGATAGACCGTCGTCGTCGCCTTAAGAATGGTCGGGAAGGTCGACCGGACGGCCATGAAGTTGACCGGCAGCCCGACGAGTTTCAGAGTCGCCTGGGTGATGATGCCCAGGGTGCCTTCCGCGCCGGTAAAAAGCGCGGGAAGATTGTAGCCGGATGAACATTTTCGGGCGCCGTTGCCCACACGGATCACAGACCCGTCCGGCAGGACAACAGTGAGCCGCATGACGTAATCTCTGGTCGCGCCGTAGCGCACCGAGCGGATGCCGCTGGCGTTGTTGCCGATCATGCCGCCGATGGTGGCCGCGGCGCCGGGATCGGGCGGAAAGAAAAGACCGTCGCGGGCGAGGACTTTATTGAGGTCTTTGTAAATGACCCCGGCCTCGACATCGACCTGAAAATCTTCCGCGCGTACGGCGAGGATGCGGTTCATTTCGGCAAAGTCCATGACCATTCCGCCCTCCACGGGAATGGGATTGCCTTCCAGGCTGGTGCCCGCGCCCCAGGCGGTGACGGGCACTTTATACCGCGCGGCCCAAACGACGAGACGCCTCACTTCCTCCGTGGTCTGCGGCCAGACGACAACGTCGGGGAGCGACGGGGCATGAAACGATTCATCATGTGAATGCAGATCGAGGACGGACCGGCCCGCCGAAACCCGGCGATCGTCCAGGATGGATTTGAGGCCAGCTAAATCGAGATCCCGTTTCATAAGCTATCCCCCAGACGTGTCGCCGGTTTCTCTTCCGGCTGATGGTGCAAAAGCGGTCTTGGCCGCCCGCGGAGGCGGCTCCAACCCTTCCCTGCGGCTCGTTTCAGTGGTTGAGCGGCTGTTTCTTTTCCGCTTCCCTTTGCGCCTCGCGCTCGAAGTCTCCGGCTTCGCCCTGCTCGTCGGGCCGGTTCTTTGCAGGGCCGCCGTAGCAGGTGATGAAGGTATTGATAATCGCGCCATAGGGCAGATCGGCAAAAGAGCCGTGGTCCGTGATATACTCCATATGCCGGCGGCCGGCGAGGTCGAAGGGATGGAATACGGCATCGGCCTCGCCGTCCCAGTCGAGCGGCTTGACTTTGAATTTTTCGCAAAGCGACAAATTAAATGTCGGCGTGACTTTGATCCAGCGGCCGGAAAGAAAAATGTCGTTGTAGCCGTGATAAAAAAAAGTGTCCGTCTGCATCAATGCCTTGAGGCGCTCCGTGGTCAGGTGATTGCGGACGTCGGCAAAATGCAGCCTGCAGGGAATCCCGGCCGCTCGCAAAACGGCGGCCATCACCACCGCCTTGGCCACGCAGTAGCCGTATCCCTTGCCGAGGATCGTGCTGGCCCGGAAGGCGTGCTGCGATGGATCGATCCGGTAGGGATCGTAGTAAATGCCGTCCCGGACGGCATAGTAAAGCTTGACGGCTTTTTCGCGCGGCGTTGCGGCGTCCGCGATGGCCCTTTCTGCAAACTCGCGGACCGCCGGCGAGTCGCTGTCAATATATTCCGTGGGTCTTAAATATTCTTCATTCATGGTTCATTCCTTCACGGTTTAATCATGACCTTGATGGCCGTCGGGTCCTGAAGCTGCGTCCGGAAGGCTTCGGCGGCCTGATCCAGCCCGAAGAAATGCGAGATCATATTCTTCGTCTGCACCTTGCCGCTTTTGAGCAGGTCGATGGCGGCCCGGAAATTGCCGCCCAGGCAGCCGACCAGCGTGAGGTTTTTGCCGATGACGGGCAGGGGATCCCACGTAAGCGGCTCTTCGTAGACGCCGACGAGCAGAATCTTGCCGCCGCCGCGCGCCATGGCGACCGATTGGTCGAACGTGGTCTGATTGCCCGCGCATTCGACAACGGTGTTCACGCCCAGCCCGGCCGTTGCCGCCATCACGGCAGCCAGCGTGTCTTCGCTTGCGGCGTCAATGACCGGATCGGCGCCGCAGAGCTTCGCTGCGGTGAGGCGAGCGGGCCGGCGGCCGGCGGCGATCACTTTTTCCACCCCCATGGCCTTCAGCACCTGGACGGCGTAGAGGCCGATGACGCCCAGACCGATGACGGCGATGACCTCATCGGGTTTGGGCTGCCCCCGGTTGACGGAAAAGTAGGAAATGGAGAGCGGTTCGACGGATGCCGCATCTTCGTACGTCAGTTCTTCGGGAAGGGGAAAGATGCTGCGCCCGAGCGCCGCGAACGGCACGTGAACATATTCGGCCATTGCGCCGGGGAACTGGTAGCCCAGAAGCTCCATTGCGGAGCAGCGGTGCGGCTTGCCCTGTTTGCACCAGAAGCACTGGCCGCAGGGTTGAAATCCCACCGCCGTGCAGCGCGTTCCCTTGGCGATGTTCTGGACATCCTTGCCCACTTCGACGATATCGCCGCTGAATTCATGGCCGAAAATGGTCCCTTCGTGGCCATTGACTTTATACCAGTGCAGATCGGATCCGCAAACTCCCGCGGCTTTTACTTTAATGATCACCCCGTGCGGAGCGCAAACGGGATCGGGAACGGTTTCGGTGCGAATATCTTTTGCCCCATGCAATACGGCTGCTTTCATATTTTCCTCCACGGCTCTTTTATTTGGGAAAACATATTTCAAAGAATACCGTCCGTGTCAAGGCGGCAAGTATCGTTTAAGAAAAGCCGGCAAATATCCGATACCCTGGTTGGCCCGGACCGTCAGGCCAGAGGCAAATCTTCCAAAGCTCGTTAAAAAGCAAGGCGTAAGAAATCAAGTTTTTAATATTAATTATTTTGTTGCAGATTGCGTACGATTAACCAAGTGAGATGGCGTCCGTCCGGCCGCAATCGCCCGAAGGCCGGCTTTGGTTGCTACACGCTGCACACG
>SBEK01000296.1 GCA_009668925.1 Deltaproteobacteria bacterium | reverse complement strand
GGGCCGAAGTCTATGGCCCGGCGGTTCTGGGACAAGCCGGGTTTCCGGACGGCATCGCCTTTGATGAAGCGGGCAATCTCTGGGTCACGTTTCCCGCGGCCAATGCCATCGGATATATCGATGGTCACGGTCAACTGAAAATCTATATCCAGGACCCGCAGGGCATCACCATCAGACGCCCGGCCAATATTTGTTTCGGCGGAAAAGACCGGCGAACCGCATTTATCGGCAGTCTCGGCGGGACTAACGTTCCTTATTTTGAAGTGCCGCATCCGGGAATGCGGCTGGTGCATCAGAGAAAGGATTAGGTTCAAGGCGCAAGGTGCAAGGTGCAAGGACAAGGCACAGACTAAAGAATAAAGAATAAAGGCTGAGGCCAAGAGGCTAAAGGCTAAAACTGAAAGGAGAGGAAGAGATGGAATACAAAAACATTATCGTATCAACGGAAAATTTCGTAACCACCATCGTTTTGAACCGTCCCCCGATGAACTCCGTCAATCTGGGCATTCGGGAAGAATTTTTCGATGCCGTGAACGCCGTCGAAAAGAGCAAAGAGACACGGGCCGTCATCATCACGGGCGCGGGAGATAAAGGATTCTCCGCCGGCATGGATGTCTCCGACGTCGCCAATATCGCCAAAGGCCCCAACGGCAACGAAATCATGAACGCGATCTCGCGCTCCACCAAACCGTATATCGCGGCCATCAACGGCCATGCCCTGGGCGGCGGCTGCGAGACGGCAATCGCCTGCCACTTCCGCATTATGACGGACAACCCCAAAGCCTTCATCGGACTCCCGGAAGTCAATCTGGGCATCACCCCCGGCTGGGGCGGCATCCAGAGACTGCCCCGCCTTCTGGGAAAACCCAAAGCGCTGGACATGATTCTCTTCAGTAGACGGCTTTCTCCGGCTGAGGCGCTGGCGATCGGTCTCGTGGACAAAGTCGTTCCGGCCGCCGATCTGCTCAAAGAAGCGATGGCTTTCGCCGTCGCCCTGACCAAACGCCCGCCGCTGGCCGTCGCCGCAGTGCTTGACGGCATGAACGTGGGACTGGATAAAGGTTTTGACGAAGGTCTGAAGCTGGATATGGAATGGTCCAGGAAACTCGGCGCCAGCAAAGACGCCGTGGAAGGCATCACCGCTTTCCTGCAGAAACGCGAACCGAACTTCATCGGCGAGTAAGCATCAAATCAAAAAGAGAGGCAGCGCCACTGGCACTGCCTCTCTTTTCGTCCGGGAAACGACAATAAGATTCCTCATCGTTCTTTTTGTCTTTGTCTTTGTCTTTATCCTTGAACCTTGATCCTTGATCCTCGAACCTATCTCTTCTCCGCCCGGATTCTGCCGGCCCGAATCTCACGGATAAAGTCTTCTTCGTTTCGGACCGGATTTTGGAACACCGTGGCGTACGCGCCGATATTCAAAATCTTATGCGCGTCGCTGCCGCCGGTGCCGGGAATCTTCAGTTCGGCCATCGCCCGCCGGACCTTTTCCAGCGCCTGCTCGCTGTGATCGGGGTGGCACAACTCGATGCCGTCAAGCTGCAATTGATACACCAGATCTCCGGCGCCGTAATAATGCGACCGGCCGCCGCGCGACAGCTTGTAGGGGTGCGCGGCGATGACGATGCCGCCTTCGGCATGGACAATCTCAATCAGGTCGGCCGCCGCAACGGTTTCCGTCACACTGCGCGTCAGGCCGAAAATCAGATATTCTCCCTCGGAACGTCCTCGTTTGTCTTTGGCATGAATTTCCTGCCCATTGATCAACACAATCCCCTGCGCGTCTCCCTGTCGGCGCAGCGCTTCGAACTCCGCATCCGGCCAGCGCATGCCGTGCTCGGTGAGCGCAATACCGGCGAGACGCGCCGCCGCAGCCTGTCCAATCACCTCTTCAAATTGAATTAAGGAACAGTCGGAATATCCCCGG
>SBEK01000002.1:22244-62637 GCA_009668925.1 Deltaproteobacteria bacterium | reverse complement strand
TCTTACCCGATAATATCTGCAAAGTCAAAGAGGTCAGGCAAAATAACCGCCGCGACGATTGCCGGGTTATAAGCGGCCCCGGGGCCGACCCGTGCAGGTCCGTCCGGTCGCCGCGGATGACTGAAATGGACCGCCGAAAGGCGCACCGTGCGGTGAGGGTTTGAAAACGCGGGCGAGGTTTTCCGCAGCGCCTGTCTCTTGCCCTAGCCGGCCGGAGAGTCGGGATATGTCCTCCCCGGCGCACCGGAAGCGTATTTCCCGTCCCGGCGCGGCGCCGCGGCGCGTCCCGGGAATTGCACGTGAACGCACGACTCGCGAACGCTCAAACAATCCGCCGGGGGAGCAAAAAATAAAATTACGCCAGAATATTTTTGAGGATATAGTCTTCGATGAGGCCGTCGATTTTCTTTTTCGAGTACTTTCCCCGGAATGTCCAGCCGCGCAGAGCCGGCATGACCAGCTGGAAAAAGATCATGCTGGCGGCAAAGTAGGGGTCTTTGACCTTGAACAGCCCTTGCTTGACGCCCATCCGGATCAGTTTTTCCATCGCTCTGATCTGGTCCAGTTCCATTTTTTTGGCGCGCTCCATGTCTTTTTTCGGCAGGAGCTGCGACTCGCGGTACATCAGGACGATCTCATTGTGGAAATCGTGGACGTTCTTTATGGAGATGCGGAGATTGGACCGCAGCCGTTCCAGGGGATTTTTGACCTTCATGACTTCCGGGCCCAGAGAGGATTCCTCGACAATCTTGTGATACACATCGAAAACCAGGCACAGGACGTCTTCTTTTTTTGATATATAGTCGTACAGGTTACCCATCGCCATGCCCGTGGCCCGGGAAATTTCACGCATGGTCGTTTGCTGGTATCCTTTTTTGCTGAATAATTTTGCCGCTGATTTAGCAATCAGAAGCTGCTTTTTGCCGACCAAGTCGGAATTCTTGATGCGGCTGTAGACATGGCGGGTGCTCTTTTTCTCAGGAGGCGCTGCCTTAAGATTTCTCATCAATTTCTCTTCGTGCATCCCGTATGGAAAAAACACTTGAGGGATGCTCACAGGAATGCTAACAGTGAAACAGCTTGCGAAGGCATATCAGCAAATAAAAATAAAATAAAGATGAAAATGCTCTTGATCGAAAAGAGAATGCATGATAGGCAAAAAAAAAGCGAGCGATCGTTCTTTTTGTTTTATTACCACAAAGCACAGGATCGTCCGTTTGTGGTAATGGGTTGTTTCTTGTTTTGAAATACTTTTCGAAATGGATGCCGTAAAGAGAAATGCCTGAATCGCGAATTACACCATTGTTTAGGAGGATTACCCGTCTTGCGGGAGGCTTCTCGGCTTGGGTGCCGGATTCAGAATGTTTTTCCGGGGACGTCTTGCCCTCCCGGGTATGAAGCAGCTTGATCTATCGTACTTTCTTCCCGGCTGCTCCATTCATTTCAATCGATATTTCATCTCGGCCACAGTGGAATTTCGCGAAAGCGCCGCGTGACGAGGCAGTCCGTTGCTTTCAAAAGACGGACCGGTTCTGAATTTAAACCAGAAAGGAATTACATATGGATCCAACAACATCGATGTACGTGTCCCAGGCAATACATGGGATAGCCTACGGCATGATCCTGTTCCTTATCGCATCTGGCCTGAATATTATTTTCGGGATGATGGGGATATTGAACTTGGCTCACGCCTCCTTTTTTATGCTGTCGGCTTATTTCTGTCACCAAGTGGTGAAGATAACGGGAAACTTCTGGATAGGGCTTCTCCTGGCGCCGATTTTTACGGCCTTGATCGGCATCGTTCTGGAGCGGGTGTTTCTCCGGAGAATCCACGCGTTCGGCCATCTGGGCGAACTGATCCTGACGCTGGGCATCGGCCAGGTCATCCTCGCGATCGTTAAGATCTTTTGGGGCACGGAAAGCCTCCCCGTCGACGTTCCGCCCATTTTGAGCGGCATGATTGGGGCGGGCGGTTTGAATTACCCGATTTACCGCTTATTTGTCATCGGCCTGTCCGTGGTGGTTCTCATCTTCATGGTGCTCCTGCTCTACGGAACGCGGCTGGGAAAGATTGTCCGCGCGGCTGTTTCCGACCGGGATATGGTGAACGCTCTGGGCATCAACATTCCCGTCGTTTTCATGGCCGTCTTCGGAATCGGCACCTGGCTTGCCGGTGTGTCCGGCGTGGCGATCGCTCCGATTCTGACGGTATTTCCGGGATTGGCCGACCAGGTGGGAATGGACGCGTTCATTGTCGTCGTGACGGGAGGATTCGGAAGCCTCTCGGGCGCCTTTATCGTGGCCATCATTTTCGGTCTTTTGAGTTCCTTCGGTGTTCAGTTCCTTTCTCAGTTAGCGCCGGTCCTGATGGTTGGTTTCATGGCTATTGTCCTGGCTTTCCGGCCTAACGGATTATTTGGGGTGGAAGAATGAAAAATAAAATCATAAAAATAATTTTGTGGGCGGTGTTGATCGTCATTTTGGCTCTTCTGCCCAAAATGTTCGGCATCTACTATACGAATATTTTTGTAACCTTTGCCATTTTTGCCGTCTACGCGATTTCGCTGAACGTGCTCCTGGGCTATACGGGGCTTTTGAGTTTCGGCCACGCGATGTTTTTCGGCGTCGGCGGTTACGGCACGGCTCTGGCCTTGAAACACATCGAGGGGATCAGCCTTTTCCCGGCGCTCGGCATCGGGTTTCTGGCGGCCATTGTTTTGGCGATCATTTTGACGCCGCTGGTCACGCGGGTGACGGGAACGGCCTTTGCCATGCTGCACCTGGCTTTCGGACAGCTTTTCTATGTTCTGGCGCTCAAATTAAGGAATATCACGGGCGGCGAGGACGGGATCGGCAATTTCCCGATTCCCAACTTCACGATTCCCGGCGTCTTCTCCATTCAGATCGGAGGCGATCCGGCCAATTTCTACTATCTGGCGGTTGTCGTTTTGGGCATCAGCACCTGGTTGATGTGGTTCTTTACGAAGACGCCCTTCGGCCAGATTCAGGTGGGTATCCGGGACAACGCCAAGCGTATTGATTACCTGGGATATAAAGTTCCCCAGTCCAAAGCGGTTATTTATGTCGTGTCCGGCGCTTTTGCCGGAATAGCGGGCGCCGTATACGCATTGTTCCATAATCTAGTTTCCGCGGACGGTTCTCTGGGAGCGCTGGTCTCCTTCACGCCGATCATGGCGTCGATGATCGGAGGCGTGGGCAGCTTCTTTGGCCCGATCTGGGGGACGGCGATCTTCCAGATCCTGGAAGAGTTGACGATCCGCTTTACGGACCGTGTGGAACTGGTAACAGGGGTAATTTTGATTTTGGTTGTCATGTTTGCGCCCCGCGGGCTGGCCGGCTTTATCAACATCGTAAAGCAGAAGTATTTTTCGGGTCCGGCCGCAAGTGCTGAAAAGGAGAAGCTGTCATGAACATTCTGGAAACCAAAGACTTAAAACACGATTTCAGCGGATTGAAGGTGCTCTTCGGCATCGATCTGCAGGTGAAGGAAGGCGAACGCCACGCCGTCATCGGCCCCAACGGCGCCGGGAAGACGACGCTTTTCAATACCATCACGGGAACGTACAAACCCAGCCACGGCCAGGTCTTTTTTAAAGGAAAAGATATTACGGGATACAAGCCGCATCAGCTGGCGCGCATCGGAATGGGCCGCTCCTTTCAGATTACCAGTACCTTTACCAATCTGACGGCGTTTCAGAACGTCCGCCTGGCCATTTTGTCCAAACACGGCATTCGCTTCAACCTGTTCCGGAGTGTGAACGGCATGAAAGAGATCACGGCGGAGTCGGAAGCCATGCTGGACCGCATCGGCTTGCTGAAGGAACGTGATGTTCCCGCCAGCATGCTGTCTTACGGCAAGGCGCGGGCCCTGGAGATCAGTATGGCCCTGGCCACGGATCCGGAGCTGGTTTTGCTCGATGAATTTGCCGCAGGCATGTCACGCGACGAAACGCATAACGCGGTGGCCCTGATCCGGAAACTGACGGAAGGCAAAACCGTGGTCATTATCGAACATGACATGGACGTGGTTTTCTCGATTGCCGACCGGATTACGGTTCTGCACTACGGGAAAATTCTGGCGTCGGGACCGCCCGAAGAGATCCGGGTCAACAAGGATGTCAAGGATGCCTATCTGGGCGATCTGGAAGTGTGAGATGGGACATACGACACATATAAAGATGAGGTAATCAAACATGCTACTTGAAGTCAAAGATTTAAATACATTTTACGGTGCAAGCCATGTGTTGCAGGGCATATCTCTGAATGTGGCCGAGGGGGAACTGGTCGCCCTTCTGGGTCGCAACGGCATGGGGAAAAGCACGACCTTGAAAACCATTATGGGCCTGGTCAAAGCAAAATCCGGATCGGTGCTGTTTGAGGGAAACGAGATTATCGGCTATCCTCCCTACAAAGCGGCCCAGGCGGGCATCGGCTACGTTCCCGAGGACAGACGGATTTTCCCCGAACTCTCGGTTCATGACAACCTGCTTCTGGGCATCAAGGGCGGAAAGATCAAGAACCCGAACGATCCGAATGTCTGGACGACGGATCGGATCTACAGCCATTTTCCGAAGCTGGCGGAGCGCTGCAACTCTCAGGGACGGTTTCTGTCCGGCGGCGAGCAGCAGATGCTTTCCATCGGGCGCGCGCTGATGGGCAATCCGCGGCTGCTTCTGGTGGATGAGCCTTCCGAAGGTCTCGCCCCGATCATGGTTCAGGAAGTGCGCAACGTCCTCGAGGAAATCAATAAGCAGGCCGGCGTCTCCATCCTGCTCGTGGAACACAACCTGAAGGTGGCCCTGTCGCTGGCGCATCGCGTTTACCTGATGGGCAAGGCCCAGGTCGGCTACCAGGGCTCGGTCGAGGAACTCAGAAATAACCATGAGGTCCGCGCCAAATATCTGGAAGTTTGATGCAAAAATCTTATCCCGTGAGAAGGTTCAGGTGTTTTATCACGGGAGGGACTGATTTGAGTGTCATGGTTCCCATGACGTCTCCTGATAACATGTGTTCGCCATCGCGAAATCGGTGATGTGCGATACTCCATAGCTTTTTATCTTCTTATGGAGTATCGCACGGCTCATTCCGGTGGAGTAATATCCTATCATTTAATATATTCGTTCCATCTATTTAATAAACGCTGGGAGGTGTGTATGGCAGAAGTGAACGGTAAGGTCATGAGCGCCAAAGAAGCAATCAGCAAGTTCGTCCATGACGGGGATCAACTGGTGATCGGCAATTATACCGTGGGAAGCTGCGCTGAACTTGTCTATGAAGTGATTCGACAGGGTCGCAAAGGGTTGACCCTTTATTCGCAATCGGGCATTTTCGATGTCGAGACGATTGTCGGCGCCGGATGCGTCGACCGACTGGTGACGACGTATGTTCTGCGCGCCGGCGGCAAGAAAGGCGGATCAGCCGTGGAGCGCGCCTTAAACGCCGGAACGCTGCAAATAGAGGACTATACAAACTTTCAATATAATGCCCGGCTCGTCGCCGGCATGCACGGGTTTTCCTATATCCAGGTCCTGGAAGGAGTGATGGCGACGGATCTTTTCCGGAAGCGCAGTTTTCTGGGGGAGGACAAATACCGCGTCATTAAGTGCCCCTACACCGGGAAAGACAACCTGACGGTGCCCGCGGCGAATCCTGATGTCTGTATCGTTCACGTGCAGCGCTGCGATAAGTTCGGCAATGCCCAGTACTGGGGCGCCCTGGGAAGTGTCGCGGCGGCCGCGCTGGCGAGCAAGCACATCGTTGTTTCCTGCGAAGAAATTGTGGAGCACGACATCATCCAATCGAGTCCCCATCTCACCCTGATCCCCGCTTATCGCGTGGATGCGGTGGTCGAAGTTCCCTGGGGAGCGAATCCGACGGAAGTGCTGGGTTATTATAACATGGACCAGTTTATGTACGGCCTGTTCATGATGGCCGACGGCACGGCGGACGGCCTCAAGGCCTGGATGGATGAATGGGTCTACGGCTGTGAAAACCGCGCGGCATACATCGATCACTATGTTCAGAAATTCGGCAGCAAAATCCTCGACGGTATCCGGGCCAGAGCCTATTATTCGGCGCCGGCCAATTACGGCTCCGCCTTTACGTCCCGCTGGGATCGGGACGGCAAGGAACGAAATATGGGGATGACGCTTCCAGAGTTTGAGAAAACATTGAAGGAAAGGGGGAAACTCTATGAGTAAACCATATACACTGCAGGAACTTTTAGTCATTGCCGTTGCGAAAGAAATTCACGACCATGAAAATGTCATCCTCGGCGTGGGGCTGCCCACGACGGCCGGAGCGATGGCCAAGGCCCTGTATGCCCCGCATGCAACGCTGATGATGGAGTCCGGAATTATCGACTTCGAGCCACTCCTTCCCCTGAACCACATTGCCGACGCCCACTCCTGCCGCGGGTTTTCTTATGCGACGGATCTCTTTTCCGCCTTTACCATGACGTATCGCGGCTTTGTCGATGTTTGCTTCCTCGGCGTGGGGCAGGTGGATAAATACGGGAATCTGAACACGACGTCCATCGGAGATTATTACAAACCGACGATGCGGCTTCCGGGGTCGGGCGGCGCGGCCGATTTCATCTCTTATGCCAAAAGAACGGTGCTCACCATGCTGGGGGGAAATTTTGTCAACAAGCTGGATTATTTTACCTCTCCCGGATATCTGGACGGCGGAGACAGCCGGGACAAATCAGGCTTGTTCCCCAAAGGGACGGGCCCGACGATGCTGCTTTCCACGAAGGGGCTGTTCCGGTTCGATCCGGTAACAAAGGAAATGTATCTGGCCCAGATCCATCCCCGGGTCACGATAGAGGATGTAAAGAAGGATGTGCCGTGGGATTTGAAAATATCCCCCGATCTTTCGGAGACGCCTCACCCGACGGATGAGGAAATAGATTTTATCCGGTGTTTTGCTCCGGCCATGTCGGCGGGCAGAGAACTGGCGATGGAGTTGACCATCGTGAACATGATGAAAATGCTCAAGGCATAATTTGGCCTGCGGATACAGACGATCGACAGTCGGAATATAAGATTAAGGGGAGGTGATTGGGTAGTAAGTCAGGTTGGAGCTTCCATAGGGCAATCAGGCGTAAACAGGATTATGGCGTAACCCGTTTACGGAATTGAAATTTGTGACATGAAGGAGGAAAGGGGAATATGAAAAAGTTTAGGACGAGCTTCGCGATTCTAATGGGTATTTTTCTGATCTTCACAATGATGATCCTTAGTGCATCTACCGCTATGGCCCAGAAAGCGGTCAAAAAAGGCGAGAAAGTCGCGGCAGCCAAAGCGACAACGGATGAAACATGGTCTAAACCAAATGCAGTTTTTGATGCCAGCAAAATGGGCGATATGTCCGGTTGGGATCCGGCCAAATGGGTGAATCCCGAGGGAGACACTATTAGAATAGCTGTTTTCTGGCCTCATTCAGGCCCCGCGGCGGCGAATGGCGAACTCGGCTGGGCTTGTGTCAATTTTGCCGCCTATGACATCAACCAGCGGGGCGGCATCTTTGTGGACGGCAAGAAAAAGAAGATCGCCCTGTACAAAGCGGACACCATGTCCAAACAGGATCAGGCCAAGAAGATCGCCGAACGCATGGTTCTGCAGGAAAAGGTTCATGCCATTATCGGCACCTCCGGGAGCAACCTGATGAAGGTCGCCAACGAAGTGGGCAACCGCTACAAGGTCATTGTCCAGAATATCGGCGCCCTGTCCGATGAACTCCAGGACGCGACAAATTTCGGCCGCTACGCTTTCATGAGCTCCGACACCACTTATTCCATCGGCCGGGGCATGGCCTACTACTATGGCCAGATCCGCAAGAAGGAAAAGAAATTCTATATCCTCTGCCAGGATTACTCCTTCGGCCGGGATATGGCGGAAGGCTTCAAAATGGGCATCAAGGAGTACTATCCTGATGCACAAATCGTCGGTGAAGATTATCACAAACTGTTCCTGACGGATTTTGCCCCGTATCTGGAAAAGATCAAGGCCTCCGGCGCCGAAGTTGTCTGGACCGGCGACTGGATTCCCGATGCGGCGACGCTGCTGAAACAGGCCCGGGCGATGGGAATCAAGCTGCCCTTTGCGAACCTTTTCATCGATAACCCGGACTTCCTGGTGGAGGTTGGCGTGGAGAACACCAAAGGCCTGGTCAACATCAAGCACTTTGACAAGGCCGGACCGACCTTCTCCAATCCCGGCATGATCAAGTATTATAAGGCCTGGAATGACAACTGGAAGAAATTCGATTCCAAACCCTACAATAGCCCCCTCTATAAACACCCCATGGGAACGCTCGGCAGTTGGACATTACAGGTCTATTGGCTTCTCAGCGTCATGGAAAGGGCCAAAAGCACCGATCCTGAAAAAATTATCAAGGTTTGGGAAGGCGATACCTATCAATATCCCAACGGACGTCTTGTCAAGATGCGGGCTTGCGATCATAAGTCCATTCAGGGCTTCCGGATTGCCGAGTTCGTAGAGCCGGCAAGGCAGAAAGCATCGTTTAATATGCCGCCTTACAATTGGTTCGACAACGCGTCGAACGTCGGCGATCTGACCTGGGAAATCCCGGCATCGGCTGTTCTCCCCTATATGGATCCGAAGCTGGATCGCTGCAAGGGCAAGAGCGCGTGGGGTGATTAGTTGATTGAGAAGTTATGCGGGTATGATTAAAGTAAAGAAGTAAAACTATTAAGGCCCCGCTCACGGAGCGGGGCCTTTTTCAACAGAGTGGTTAATGTATATTGGATCGAATAAGCAGTTCGCGTTTTACCCTTTAAGACGCCGGGGCAAGGCATCTTGGAGGCTGAGGGTTCAATCAGGGTTGAAAAAAAGCTGAATGTGACTTTATAAAAGACAGTATCGCTGCAACATGTAAAAACGAAGGAACAAATTCATCCCTCGTATCACCGTTGGCGGAGACACCCCACCCGACACATGAGGAAGTCGATTTCATCAGAAATTTCCCCCCGTCAATGTCGGCGGGCCGATAGCCGTCGCTGCAGCTAACGCTTATCAATAGAATGAAGCAACTCCAGGCGTTGAGGGACGCCGGGGGTTGGCAGACGTTATATACCAACAATTAACAGAAGGAGGAGTTTCAAGATGAGAGTATTTGGTAAAGTATTTCTGGTTTTGACATGCGTTTCGTTACTGCTTTTGACCGTTTTCGGTCCGGCGACGGCTGCCCCGGCGAAAGCGGAAAAGAAGGGCAAAACCGTGGCAACAAGACCGACGACAGACGAAACCTGGTCCAAACCCAACGCGGTTTTTGACGCAAGCAAAATGGGCGATATGACCGGCTGGGATCCGGCCAACTGGGTCAATCCTACCGGCGACGTCATTAAAATCGCCATCTTCTGGCCCCACTCCGGTCCCGGCGCTTTCAACGGAGACATGGCGTGGCTTTGCACGACATTTGCCGCCTATGACATCAACAAGCGCGGCGGCCTGATGGTCGACGGCAAGATGAAGAAGATCGCCCTCTACAAGGCGGATAACATGTCCAAGCCCGATCAGGGCAAGAAGATCGCCGAGCGGATGGTCCTGCAGGAAAAAGTCAATTTCATCGTCGGCACCTCGGGAAGCAACATGATGAAGATCGCCAACGAAGTGGGTAACAAATACAAAGTGATCACCCAGAACATCGGCGCGCTGGCGGATGAACTGCAGGATGCGACCAACTTCGGCCGCTACTCGTTCATGAGCTCCGATTCGACCTTCCAGATCGGCCGGGGCATGGCCTATTACTACGGCCAGATCCGCAAGAAAGAAAAGAAATTCTACATTCTTTGCCAGGATTATTCCTTCGGCCGCGACATGGCGGAAGGCTTCAAAATGGGCCTCAAAGAATTCTATCCGGATGCACAGATCGTGGGCGAAGACTACCATAAGCTTTTCCTCACCGACTTTGCGCCGTATCTGACCAAGATCAAGGCCTCCGGCGCCGAAGTCGTCTGGACGGGCGACTGGCACCCGGATGCGGGCAACCTTCTCAAACAGTCAAGAGCGATGGGGATGACGATTCCTTTTGCCAACCTGTTTATGGATGAGCCGAATTCTCTGGTCGAAGTCGGCATCGAAGGAACCAAGGGCCTGGTCAATATCAAGCATTTCGAAAAGGCCGGACCGACCTTCACCAACCCCGCCGTCGCCAAGTATTACAAAGCCTGGAACACCGAGTGGAAGAAGTGGAAAACTCCCCCCTTCAACACGGTTACCTTCACCTGGCCGTGGGGGACCTTCGGTTCCTGGAGCCAGCAGTTTTATTGGCTGTTGAGCGTGATCGAGCGGGCCAAGAGCACCGATCCCGAGAAGATCATCAAAGTTTGGGAAAACGATACTTATCAGTACGTAAACGGCCGGCTGATCAAAATGCGCGCCTGCGACCACAAGGCCATTCAGGGTTTCCGCGTAACGGAGTATGTGCCGCCCGCGGAGCAGAAGCAGTCCATGAACATGCCGCCGTATTACTGGTTTAACAATGCTTCCAGTACCGGCCCGTCTTGGGACATTCCGGCCGATAAGGTTCTTCCCTGGATGGATCCGAAACTGGATCGCTGCAAGGGCAAGAATCTCATGGGCGATTAGCTGATCGTCAGGCTGCGTTTCACCTCAAGAAGAAAAGCAGCCTAATTTAATAAAGCAAAAGCCCCGCTCGCTGAGCGGGGCTTCTTTTTTGCCGTAAACATAGAACCCAGATCGTCGGCAGCTTGGACCTTTAAGCCCTATGTCTTCCATACTTTGCAATTCCCGTCATTCAGAAAATAGGTCAATGCGCCGGTCGGACATTGCCGGACCGCCTGAATGATCTTGTCCGTTGTCGAGCTCAGAGGTTTTATCCACGGTCTTTCTTTCGGTCTGAAAACGTCGGGATTGCACTTGATGCATTTTCCCGAATGCACGCACAGGGCGGGGTCCCAGATAATGGTTACTTCGCCGTTGGTATAGGTTCTTTTCGTGTCGTCCATCAGAATCTCTTAGGCTTTTATCACGCCCGGGCGGCCAGGCGCATGCTTTGTTCTCATGAGTCGCTTAACAAGATAACACATTATCTTTTTATTGTTAAATGGATTATCGGATTCAAAATCGGCCAAATCCGGTTTCCCCCGGTGGTAGCTATGGCCTACCGATCACCTGACATTCAATCTAGCGTTGCCTTTGCCCCCTGCCGTCTCTATAATTTTAATGTAATCAGCGAAATGAGAAAGCGGACGAAAGGAGGAAAAATCATGGTATCAAATAATCTTGTGCGGGGCATGGTGATCGGTGGTTTGATCGGGGCCGGGCTGGGGATTCTCTTTGCTCCCAAAAGCGGGAAAGAAACGCGGGACCAGATGCAGAGCGCCGTCCAGGACGTAATTTCGAAAGCCAAAACCCAGTATGCCGAAGCCGTCGCGAAAATTGATGAATTGAAAACGCAAAACAAGGAAATATTCGCCGCTAAGAAAGACCGGCTCACGAAGGCGATCGCCGCGGGCAGGGAAGCTTATCAGGAAGTCAGTGAGCCCCCGAGCAAATGCATGACGGGCCTGTACGGCGATAATTCACTGCTTTAATTTGTCCGGGCCCGGAAACCGGGTCGAAACGAACGAGGCTGCCGGTTGCCTCGCGTTTCGGCTACCGGAAAAGAATCCGCTTGCAGAATCGAATTCCCGGCCGCGAGCTGTCGAGGGATGAGATGAACGTTATGAGATTGCGCAGCAAGCGACGGAGAATTAACGCTCGTCCCGCGCGGGATTAAAGAAAGCATAAAGGAGGCAAAGAAATGGAGGATCAATTCCAACACGGCAAGTTCAACTGGTGTGAACTGCTGACGACGGACGTCGCCGCGGCAAAAAGTTTCTACACCAAGTTGTTCGGATGGGAAACGGAAGAAATGTCCATGCCGGGCATGACCTACACGGTGATCAAGGTGGGTGGCGAAGGAATCGGCGGCATGATGGGGATTCCGGAAAGCGCCAAGGGAATGCCGCCTCAGTGGGGCGCGTATGTTACCGTTGATGATGTCGATAAAACGGCCGGGATGGTCGAGAAGCTTGGCGGTAAAATTCATGTGCCGCCGACGGATATTCCCACGGTCGGACGTTTCTGCGTCATCATCGACCCGCAGGGCGCGTTCATCAACGCGATCACGTATCTGAAAAGATAGTGCAGTTGCCCGGTCTTCCCTGTGACGATATCAGGTGATAAGACTCCCTCAATCCTTTCGGAAAAGGATTGAGGGAGCTTGCGCCGGTTACCGGCTACCACTTTTCATAATGAATTTTGGCCGGATTGAAGCGATCCTGATAGGCGCGTTTCTCGACGGGATAGCCCAGAGGGATGATGTTCAGCGGCATGATGTGATCCGGCAGGCCAAGCAGTTTTCGGATGCCGGCCGTTCTGTCCTCATAAGGATAGAAAGTCGTCCAGACCGCTCCCAGCCCCAGAGAGTGGGCGGCCAGCAGAATGTTCATGCTCGCATTGGAAGCATCGGGAATCCAGTGGCCTTTGGCCGCTTCCAGTTTCGTATTGCCGCAAACTACAATTGCCACCTGGGCCGTGGGGATCTGTTTGGCGAACGGATGAAACCCGGGAATCTGGGCCAGCGTATTCTTATCCCGGATGACGATGAACTCCCAGTCCTGCGTATTTTTGGCCGTCGGCGCCGCCATCGCGGCCTGCAAGAGGAGTTTCACGGTTGCATCGGAAACCGGCTCTTCCGAGTATTTGCGCACGCTGCGCCTGGTGAAGATGGTCGTCAGGGTATCCATGTCGGATTTCGCCGGAATCCCCGTTGTCACAATTCCCGCCGCCGCTCGCGAGGGAGCCGCCGCCGGCTCCGTCGCGGCAAATGCCGTCGCCGCTGCCCAAAACAGGCCTATTACCGTCAGGCAAACCATAACGGTAACACCGCTCGCAGTATTCTTTGCTCTACGATTCATTTTAAACCTCCTTGACATTTATTAATTTTACAGTTCATACGTATCACGATCCGGCATTTATGGAAAGTCCTTCCCGTCGTCGTTCCGCTCACCGTCGGCCGGACGATCAGGAGAGCGAAATCGTCCGGCCGACGAAATGACGATCGATCGCAGCCTCAGGAGCCGAACCGGCGAACCGCACGTTCGTGGGCTTTGGTTGCCATTTCTTCACGATTGCGCGGTGCCGCGCCCGTCACGAGTGAATCGAGCAATTTGGCCGTCGCCCGGGCCACCTCATCGACGGCACGGTGATAGGCCTTTTGATTTACGGCGGAAGGATTGGCAAATCCGCTGATCTTCCGGATATACTGCAGCGATGCCTGGCGGATCTCATCATCCGTTGCCGGCGGTTCGAAGTTATAAAGCACTTTGATGTTTCGGCACATATTCATTGACCTCCAATCATTTCATCCCTCGACAGCTTGCTGCGAGGTTATTCACTAAAATTAACTGCGGGGGGAGATGTGTCAACCTAACCACTTGATTCATCGTCCGATTTAATGTTTGTCCGCATTGTTTTTCTTCCGGGGCGATGCCGGATAGACAAGAAGTCGCTTGACCCCGGCCCCCGCAGTGGCCATTATTTGATCAGCAGGGCGGGAGGCGGCGTTCTTTGGGAAGCCCGCGGTCCGGCCAAAACGTCTTATTCTAGTGAGGGAACGATGACCATGATACGCGGAGAGCAAGGATTGAGCGCAAAATACTTTGCCGGGGCGCGAAAGAGGATGCGCGTTTTGGCGATCCTGATGCTGGCCTGTGCCTTAACGGGCTGCGCCTTGTTCGCCACCGCCCCGATGGATGTGCTGACGTATAAGCATCAAAGCGATGCCGCTCACGAAGGGTTGTTTGTTTTCTTGCGCGGCATCGGCGGCAGCCACTGCAGTTTTGAAGAAGAAGGGCTTGTGGCCGACGTTTGGGCGCGCGATCTGCCCTTTGATATGGCTGCCCCCAATGCGCATTTCGGCTATTACGAGAGGGGCAATCTCGTCTCCCGGCTGAAGGAGGATGTGATTGACCCGGCCCGTGCCAGGGGGACGCGGAAGATCTGGCTGGTCGGTGTTTCCATGGGGGGATTGGGGGCGCTGCTTTATCTTAAGGAGCGGCCCGAGGATATTGCCGGCGTTTACCTGATTTCTCCGTTTCTCGGCACGCAATATTTTCTGGACGAAATTAAAGCCGCCGGCGGCGTGAACCAGTGGGACCCGGGTCCTTATAACGCCATGCTGGATTGGCAGAGAATGCTCTGGCACTGGCTGAAAACGGACCCCGCCGGCTGCCGCGACAAGGTCGTGTACCTGGGATACGGTACGGAGGATGTTTACAAGAGCGCATCCCAGCTGCTTGCCCCTATGCTTCCGCCTTCCCACGTCTATGCCATCGCCGGTGCGCATGACTATCAAACCTTCAAAACGCTGTGGAAAGTATTTCTGGCAAACGATGCCGAATTAAAAAATTAGGAAGGGCGGCAGTCCGCAGCTTTTCCGGCTCCGACCCGGGGGAAGATATCCGGCAGACCATCGGGGCCGCGGTGAGCTTCATTCGCCGGCAATCTTTCCGCGGAAAACCCAGTGTTTGTAAGCGACATAGATCAGAATGACCGGCAGAAGGATGCCCATGGCCGCCAGCATGAAAATGAGGGTGTTGGGCGAGGAGACGGCGGCCGTCTTGATCGTGACCAGATTGGGGACGATGTAGGGATAGAAGCCGATATTGAGACCGACGAAAGCCGAGAAAACCGTGATGGCGTTCCAGAGGAAGGGTTGAAACTCCGACCCTCTCGCGAGTTCCCGCACGTACATGCCGAAAGCAAAAAGCGCCAGGACCGGAAAAATGCCGACGTAGGCGAGATCAGGCCAGACAAGCCATTTGTCCGCCATGTAGGAGTGCCGCGCAAAGGTCCAGATATAAATGACCGTAGAGATGAAGAGCATCAAGACGGCTGCCCTAAGCGACCACAGACGGCTTTGCCGCTGGACATCTCCAGCCGTTTTCAGAATCAGGTAGTTGGCCCCGAGCATCACATAGCCGGCCAAAACCCCGACGGAAAAGACAACTGAATAAGGATGAAACCAGCTCCAGATGTTGCCGGTAAACGTGCTTCCCTCCATGGGAATGCCGTAGAAGATCCCTCCCATCGTGACCCCCTGAGCCACGGCGACGATGAGGCTCCCCGCGCCGAAGCAGAAGCTCCAGAAGGCCGGTTTTCGGGAATTGCCGCGAAGCTCAAGAGCGATTCCCCGGAACATGAGCCCGAAGAGCATGACCATGATCGGGACGTAAAAGGCGGAAAGGGCGATGCTGTAAAAGAGCGGAAAAGCGCCGAAGAGCATTCCACCCAAAAGCACCAGCCAGGTCTGGTTGCTCTGCCAGATGCTCTCGAGGCTGGCCATCATCGTACCGCGCATTTTTTCATTCCGCGTAAAGAGCGCCATGATCCCCACGCCCAGATCGAGGCCGTCGGCAATGGCATAGTAGAGAACGAAAAAGGCGATGATTAAAAACCAGATGGATTCAATGTTTGCTTCAAGCCATTCCATGGTCGCTCCTCTTCATGAACCGTATCCGTCGCGGGTTTCATCGGGGGATGATTCCGGTCCCTGCCGGATGATCCGCCGGGCAAAGAAGAAAAATACGATCGTCAGAAATATGTAAATCAACGCAAAAGCGGCAAGCGATGTGGCGACAGCCGATGCCGGAATGTTTGATGCTGATTCGCTGGTCCGCAAAAGACCGGAAATCACCCAGGGCTGCCGGCCCACTTCCCGCGTCACCCATCCGGTTTCCATCGCGAGGTAGCTCGCCGGAACGGCGGCCATCCAGGCCCGCAGCAGCCATTTGTTAGACGCGATCTGCCGGGCCGCAAGCCCGCCTTTGCGCCAGACATAAAGGGTCCAGAGCATGAGCACAAAGAGGGCGGTTCCCGCGGCCACCATGATCCGGAAAGCATAGAAAGGCAGCGCGACGGGTGGCTGGTTTTCCCGGGGGAAATCCCTGAGCCCCTTGATCTCGCCGGTCAGGGTGTGATCCGTGAGCAGGCTCAGCACATATGGAATTTCGATGGACCAGAGGTTTTCCTGCTTGTCCGGATCGGGCCAGGCCACCACATGGAAAGCGGCGCCCTTTCCCGGAGGATTCGTTTGCCAATGGGCCTCAAAGGCGGCGAGCTTTGCCGGATCGTGGAAATACACCGCGCGCCCCGAACCGTCGCCCAGGAAGATCTGCAGCGGCGTCACCACGATCGCCGCCAGCACCGCCCATTTAAAAGAAGCAAGAAAAAATTCGGTGTGCCTCTGTTTATAGAGATACCAGGCGGAGAGGCCGCCGACCACAAAAACAGTGATTTCGATTGCGGCCACCCACATGTGGGTGACGCTCCAGACCATGTCGGGGTTGAAAATGGCCTCGAGATGACTCGTGACGACAAATTTGCCGTGGTCGAAAAATCCACCCCGCGGTGTCTGCATCCAGGAGTTGGCCACCATGATCCAGAAGGCCGAAAGCGAAGCGCCCAGGGCGACCATGGAGGTTGCAAACAGGTGCATCAGAGGGGAAACGCGCTTCCATCCGAAAATCATGATTCCGATGAAGCTCGCTTCGAGCATGAAGGCCATGGCCGCCTCGTAGCCCAGCATATGCCCGAAAAAATCACCGCCGGCCCGCGAAAAAAAACTCCAGTTGGTTCCGAACTGAAATTCCATCGGGAAACCCGTGGCCACGCCGATGGCCACATTGAGGAGAAAAAGGCGGCCCCAGAACCGGGCGTGGCGGTAGTAGCGCTCATCGGCCGTCCGGATCCAGCGTATTTCCAGAAAGACGAGGAACAGACTCAGGCCGATCGTTACCACCGGCCAGATGATATGGAACATGGCCGTGAGCGCGAATTGCACCCTGGAGAGGGTTACTGTATCCGGGAAGCCATCCATGTGTCCTTCCTTATATTGAGGTGTCGAAAAAATCGCTTCTGATCAGAGCCAAAGGAGCGGGTTTCAGCCGCCGGTCCGGAAAGTCCGCTGTTTTCCCGGCGATCGTCAACCACAGATGAATATAAGAATTTTCCGGCGGCATGTCAAATACGGCCCGTACCGCAGGCGGTTTGTCCGGACCCTAGAAAAAGATTGACAGGTCCCGCTCTCGACTGTATTTTAACGCCACATTGCAGGGAAGTGAAAGAAAAATACATGCGCGAATTAACCCACTTGGTAAATATGGCGATAAAAACGGCGGATGGGCGGCCGGTGTGCGGCGGGGTGGATGCGCCTGGAGAAAAGCACTAGCAACGGATGCCATCGCCATCATTTTAACCCGCCGCGGATCAGTCAGGCGGGTTTTTTATTTTTGATATCCATAACAAAACAGTAGGACAGTTCATCATCCCGCAAGCGGGATGCCGGCAAAAAAGTGAAAAGCATGGACAATCTAAAGCAATCAGATGCCGCGGCCCCGGCGGCGCTTATTCATGGCGGATCGGCGGATACCACTGCGGCGCGGCGCACCGCCGGCACGTTTGTCGCCGTGGTGGTCGCGCACATCATGGTCGATTTTATGGGGATGAGCGTCTGGCCGGTTTACAAGACGCTCGCCGGGCTGGACGTCGCCAAGGCCGGATGGATCGCCACGGTTATCGCCATGAGCGGAACGGCTCTGCAGCCGCTCTTCGGGTCGATTGCCGACCGGTTCGGCCCCCGGCGCGTCATTCTGGCGGGGGCGCTTTTGACCTCGCTCGCCATGCTGCTGGGTCCGCTTGCCGACTATCAGGCTCTGCTCAACCGGTGGCTTCCCACGCTCTTCGGCTTCAGCGGTTTTTACCTGGCCGTCTTCGTCATTTTAGCGGCGGGGAGGCTCGGACAGGATATGTTTCACCCCGCGGGGGCCGGTCTCGCCGGCGGTTTTTCCGCCCGGCGCGGCGCCATGTTTCTGGCCATATTTATTGCAGTGGGCAGCATCGGTTTTGGCGCGAGCCAGATTGTGTTTCGGACCGCGTACAATCACCTCGGACATCACACCGAGATCCTGCTGATTCCGATGGCGGTCCTCTGGGGGTTTGTCTGGATCAAGTGCCGGCCCGAGGAAGCGCTGAGTGCCCGGCGTGTATCCGTTATCGCGTCGCTTAGATCCCTGCGGCCGGTGGCCCGACAGATTCTGGCTCTGTTTTTGATCCTGGCGATTTCCAGCGGCGTGCTGAGCGGGCTTTTTTTCCTCATGCCCGAATTTGCGCATGAAAAAGGGTATCCGGCCTGGATCGGGCAGGGTGGAGCTTTCGGCTTGATTGTCCTCGGGTCGACGCTGTTCATGGTGCCGATGGGCCACCTGGCGGACCGCATCGGCAGGCGCAGGACGCTCATTGCGATGACGATTCTGTCGGTCGTGAGCTACCACGCGCTCATCCGTCTGACCCTGCCGGTGCCGGTGTTTGTCGGGCTGTGCATCCTGGGCGGCGCGTTTTTGGGGACGGTGAATCCCCTCGGCGTCGCGTTCGGTCAGCGGATCGCGCCGCGCGAAAATGTCAGCATCGTCTCGGCGATCCTCATGGGCTGGGCGTGGTGTGCGGGCGGCACGGTGCCCAGCATCGCCGGTGAACTTTACAAATACCTGGGGCATAACGCAACGAAGACCCTGATGATCATCGGAGGGGCCAACATCGTGATGGTGGCCATGGCTTTCGGGCTGCCCAAAATCAAGGTCGATGGGGATTAAACATCTGGTGTCTGCGGGACAAGGCAATCCTTGCGCTTCAGCGATGTGTTCTGCCTCCGGGCATTGGTGCCGGCGTCGTTCGGGGAGGGATAGGAGCGGGCTTATTACTCTGGATATCTTTTCTGCGGTATCGGGGTGTCTGAATCTCCGGCGGCCCGGGAGGGTCCTTGGCTCTGTTCTCGATCGTCGTGTCACGCGGCTCGCTCTTATCGCAGGGCTCGACGCCGATTTTGAAGCGGCCGTTCTCCTGGTACTGACCAATGTCCTGGGCGGCGGCACTGGCCGGCAGCATCGTAAGCAGAATGCCGATCAACCCCGACGCGTAAAAGCACTTGTTCATGTCGCACCTCTCTTTCTTCGACGGCTCGCGGCATCTGTTTCTCGGCGGGAATTAAATTTGTCCGCGTCGGCGTGGGTCGATGCGTGATAAATCGCTTCCGGTTATGTTGCCTCTCTTGCCGCCCTTAAGGAAATTTCTTTAACACATTATATCATACTTGGGTCGTCGGCCGGCCATCCCGTTTTTCATGGATCGTTAAAGGCGCTTGAACATTTCATTAATAGAAAGAGAATAAAACCGGCATTGGAGAGGGCCGCGGCAGGTGGCGCTTCTGATAAATCATATTAAAAATCATGATGTTGCAACAATTATTGGTCCGGCCTGAAAATCTGGCACGCAAATTTCACTATATAAAGGCAAATGAAACACAAACTACCCTAAGGAGGTAACAGATCATGAAAAAGACATTAGGAACCATCGTAGCGGCGGCGGCAGTAGTTCTCTTAACGGCAACTTTTGGATTCGCGGAATACGCGGCCACGGGAGCGGCCAATTTCCCGTACTTCCAGCTGGGCTGCCTGATCATCGGCGGCGGGCTGATCGTTGCCCTGAAGAGAAAATATAACAAGATGTACACGACAGAGGTTGTCGGCGCCTTTGCCCTTTACACGATTCTGATGGCGCTCTTCACCAACCCGGTCATCGACCTGGTGAAAACCATCGTGACCTGATCGGGACCGATCAAGATACAGCGGTTGCAGCAAGCGGTCATGATCTGTCGAGATACTCGCCCCTCAAGGCTTACAAAGCTTGAGGGGTTTTTTATTGCCGCACTATTATTTTCCGACGACTTACTTTACATTGCATTACTTTGAAGACGTTGCTAATGAAACTCCGGTAAAATAAAATGTTAACGGGGATTGAAAGCGGATGTCGCAAAATCCGCCCCTGATCATTTTTCCTAATGCACAAAACAAGTATTTCAGGAGGTGACGCAGCATGAAACAGATGAAGTGGTTTTCTTTTATAGTCGTTCTTTTCCTTCTTGTGTTTGCGGCAGGAGATGGCATAGCCGGTGAAAAACCGCCGCTTCCCGACGGACTTTACGCCAAAGTAATTACGTCCAAAGGTGATATCCTGATCAGACTGGAATTTGAAAAGACACCTTTAACGGTCATAAACTTCGTCGGTCTGGCCGAAGGCACCAAGGATTCCAACCGCGGTAAAGGGGTTCGCTTTTACGATGGACTGACCTTCCATCGCGTCATTCCGAATTTTATGATTCAGGGCGGCGATCCTGCCGGGAGGGGCAGCGGCGGACCCGGCTATAATTTTCCCGATGAGATTGATCCAACGCTCAGGCATGATGGACCCGGGATCTTATCCATGGCCAATGCCGGCCCGGGCACCAATGGGAGTCAATTTTTTATTACCCACAACAGCACACCCTGGCTGGACGGCAAGCATACTGTCTTTGGCCGCGTCGTAGAAGGACAGAATGTCGTTGACGCCATCCGCCGAGGGGATACCATCAAAACCATTGACATCATTAGAATAGGCCGAAAGGCCGCCGCGTTCAAAACGGATCAGGATTCTTTTGACGCGCTTCTTGGCAGGCTCGGACAAAAAAGACGGTAAAGGTATCCGGAGAAATTTGCCGGGGAAGCGGCGCTTGATAAAGAAAAATATTTCAGGGCCTCAAAGAGGGTCAGCTTATGCGCCATCAGGCGTTTATGATCCGGTCTATCTTACGATCCTTTTCTTCCCACAACGCGTTGAGCCAGGTATTGAACCGGTTTCTGTATGCGGGATCATCCGGATCCTGCCCGCGAAGGTTGTGATCGATCGGCAAGACGTCGATCCTGACCATGATGCGGGATCTTGGGCTGCAAAAGAACTCCCACGCCGTCTCCACGACGTCGGGATAGATGATGGTCACATCGATCACGCTCTGCATATTTTCACCCATCATGGACAGAACATAAGAGATGCCGCCCGACCGCGGCTTCAGAAGGTGCCGGTAGGGAGAATTCTGCGCGGCATGTTTTACGTCCGTAAAGCGGGTTCCTTCAATGAAGTTCATGATGGAAGCGGGCCTGTCTTTGAATTTGGCGCAGGCCTTCCTGGTGGCGGAAATATCCCTGCCCCGGAGATGCGGTTTCTTTTTCAGAAATTCGGCGGAATAGCGCTTCATGAAAGGATAATCGAGCGCCCACCAGGCCAGCCCCAGGATCGGCACCCAGATCAGCTCCTGCTTTAAAAAATACTTGAGAAAAGGAATGCGGCCGTGAAATATTTTCTGCAGAACGAAAATATCGACCATGGTCTGGTGGTTGGAAATGACGAGATACCATTCGTCCATTTTTAATTTTTCCAGTCCCTCAACATCATAGTCCACCTGCTTCATCAGGCCGATAAAGGCATTGATGCAGTAGATCCAGGAATAAGACAGAAAATTGAGAATGGTATCAAACAGCGTCCGCGCCAAGCGAAACGGAAGGATCAATTTGAAGACGGCCGTCAGGTAGACAGGGACCGCCCAGAATAAAGTATTGATCACCAGGAATGTCAGTCCAGCTGCGCCACGCAGGAACCCGAGCAGGGATTTCAGCATTGTCCGTTCTTCATATCCTTGTTCTCTTTTAGCGCAGTTTATATGCCATTTGTGGGAAAAAGCAAAGGGGAACAGAATGCCCTTTTCTTCCAAATTTCGTCCGCGAAAATTATGCTTGAGAATCATCCAGACATCCCTTATTAATAATGAACGACAAAAATGAGATCATGCAGCAGACCAGGTCGATCATGAAATCATCCATACGGTTCAATATCCAGTCTCGTTCATCATCCCCGCAGCCCAAGAGGTTGCGCGGATGATTTGTATTTCTTTTCTTTAACTAAACGTGGTGCACTTTGAATTGGAATCCGTCTTCCCTTATGAAAAAAGAACCGATGCATATTCTCGTAACCGGCGGCAACGGCTTATTGGGACACCATGTCATCGAAAGGCTTTTGAATGAGAAGCATATCGTTCACGCCATCGTCCGTCGGGCGGACAGTTTATGCATTGCGCACCCCAGGCTGAAAGTTTTTGAAGGCAGTTTTTTGCAGCACGAAGCTTTGCGGCGGGCGGCGGCGGGATGCAGTGCCATTATCCATATGGCCGCGGTTACGGATATGGGGCTCTTGCGATATGCCGATTATGCCAAAGTGACCGTCGACGGTTCGCGAAACGTGCTTTCCGTCGCCTCGGAACTGAATATCCGCAAGTTGATTTACATCAGCACCATCAACACCATCGGATACGGAACTCCCGATAAATGGGCCGTGGAATCGGATCCGATGAAGTATCCGGTTACGGATTCGTTTTACGCGCGCTCCAAAAATGAAGCGGAACGGCTTTTCATTGACTTCTCGCAAAAAGAAAACATGCATGTGGTTATTCTCAATCCGTCTTTTATGCTGGGCAAGTACGACGCCAAACCGAGTTCCGGTCAGCTGGTTTTGTTCGGCTATCGTAAAGCGCTGATGCTGGTCCCGAAAGGCGGGAAAAGTTTTGTTCATGTCCGCGATGTCGCTGCCTCCGTGATCGCCGCACTGGAAAAAGGGCGAAACGGCGAGAAATATATCTTGTCCACCCAAAGCATGACGATCCGGGAATTTTATGAACTGCAAAAAACAGTGTGCGGGTATCGCCAGCGGATTGTCTGCGTTCCCGACTGGCTGCTCCTAGCCGCAGGCAAGGCAGGAGATCTGCTGCGGAGGTGCGGGATCAGAACACAGGTGTCCACGACCAATGTCCGCCAGATTTGCGTTTGTGAATATTATGACAACAGCAAAGCCGTAAGCGAATTGGATTTTGCCGGGACGCCGATTGCTGAGGCCGTCAGGGACAGCATCGCCTGGTTTCGGGAAACAAAGAAAATTAAATAACGGGAGCCATAGAGAGAAAAAAGAGAGACCGGCGTCCTCTTATTCACCATTATCACGGGCAACGATTTTTTTCATCGCCTGCTCAATGATCTGGATGCTTTCCGGACGGATCACACGGGCGACTTCGCATCCGTCCGAGAGGAACACCAGCGTGGGCCACAACTTGATCCCGAAGGAACGGCCGAGCGGCCGTCCCCGGCCGTCTTCGACCCTGATGTGGTGCACCTGCGGATGCGCGGCCAATACCCGCCGGATCAGCGGCTCGGCATCCTGACAATAACCGCACCAGTCCGTGCAAAAGTGCAGCACGGCCGGACCGCGAATCGCGTCGATGTCTTTGCGGGCGGGTTCGATTTCGACAAATTGACTGCTGAAGGCCATTTTTCGTCCTCCCTGTTTTATATCCACAAAAGATTGAATGTTACCCGACCCGGCGGGATCCAGCCTGGACTCCCATTCCTACCCCGGCACATTTTTCATTAGATTAGGAATGGCCGGGACTTTTTGCAATGGGCGGAGGCAGGGCGCGCCCGGAGATCGCCTGGACAGGCCGGCTGCGGGCTGTGGGGTCACGCAAGAACATCCCGGGATGTTCCGTGGCGGTTTATTCCGGAATCGTGCAGTAAAGCCGCGAATCCGTGAGCGCGTCCGTACGGTAATGCACTATATCCTGATAGGCCTTGGAGCGGTTCATTGCGATGAATGCGTCAATCGACGGATATTCGTAAAGAGCGACGGCGTCCCACTTTTCATCGCCGATGACCGGCATCAGGCCGTTGCCGCGGTAAACCACCCGGCTGATCGTTTCCCCGGAGAATAACGATTTCGTTGCTTCGTAATATTTCTGATACGTTTCCCTTCCACCGTCGCGCTTGAATTTCAGCAGATTGACCATAACAACCGGTCCCTTGTAGTCCTGGGACATGAGCTCTTTGAACTGATCCCGGGTCGGCATAATAAAAGTCATTTTTTGTCTCCTTTTTTTCAGCTTCACAGCGCCATCCCTCCATGCAACCGGCGCCGGCGCTGCTTTGGGTTTTGTTCGGCTATCGCCCGTTGATTGCGGCGGCCCAGATCTCAGTCCAGGCGGCTTCATTTTTGCGGCGATACAGATTCTGGTGGCCGAGGGCCTTGACGCCCAGATCGGCGGGCCTCCTCAGGCGAATCTCTTTTTCCGCGCGGGGCATGAATTGCAGAAACGTTTGCGCGCTCTCCGCAGTGGTCAGCGGATCATCCGAGAACACATACGAAATGATCGGCGCCGTCATTTCATCGAATCGGTGAGGCTTCAGGCTCTCCGCCAGTTCGCTGCGGAAGTAGTCGCCTTTGTGGCACCACCGGCGCCAGGTGTAAAAGGCGCCTGCGGGCAGGGTGGAGCCTCCCCAGAGGCCGCCCGCGGGAATGTACCCTTTCATCATCAGCTGCGCGGGGCCGTAGATCCACCAGAAAAACAGGTCCAGGAGCTGCTGTGCCGGAAACCGATGCGTCCACCAGGTCCCCAACCCGACGCCGATGAAAATGTGGCGGGCGATCTTGTCCCCGTTGGGCATGAAACCGGCCAGGTGTCCGCCGGCGCTGTTGGCGATATGGACAACGGGCACGCCGGGCGCCGCGGCGATCAGCCGCTCCAGGGCCGCCGCCATGTCCAGCCGGCCCCAGTCCGGATAATCCATCGGGAATGAGCCCAGATCGGCAGGCGCCGACGCGCCGACCCCGCGGTAATCGTAAACGAGGCAGGAAGCGCCGCGCAGCGCGCCCAGACGCGCGAAGGGGAGATAGAATTCCCGGGGAAACCCGGTGGCCGCGGAAATGAGCACGGCCGCCCGCGGCCGGTCCGCAAGCACTAATGTTCCGGCCAGTTCAAACCCGTCCGCTGCGGCAAATCGGACATCGTTTTCGGATACCTTCTGTTCGTCGCTTGCTGCTGTCATTTAAGCGGTTCCTCCTGGGGCGTATTTTTACCGGCGAAGAAAACGGGGCCATCCTTATTATCGGCCTCTGGCTGCAACAGCCTATTACCTGATCAAATGAAAGATGCTGATGGCCAGGGAAATGATGATCAGCATTGTATATAAAATAATAAATATCTCCGGTGACCTGTAATTCTTGATTTTCGTATCCAGGAGATGGTGAAATTTTCCGTCCTTGTAAATCCATAAAAGAAAGGCGACGGAAAAAATGATTATCACAATCCATAAAGCTGCATCCATCGGATCATCCCCCTTGTGTTATACCGAGCGGACTGGAAAACGCACTTCTCAATATCAAACAGCCTTCAGACAATCAAGTATGAATCCTCATCCACGCGCATCGTCCCCTTCCGGCAGCATAGGTCACCGTGATTAAGAAACGAAACGGGATGCGCGTTCACCGGGGGATCGGATATCAAAAGGAGTCTGCTTTCCCGGATGGGAGAAGGGCAAATGATAAAGCATTGTGTGACGGACATCGGCTCTTGGATTATTCCCGGCGAGGCTCTTTCTCTTCCAGGACATAACGAACCTTAAGTGATAAATCCGGGCGCAGAGAGTTATAAACGGAACAGTACTTGTCCCGCGACAGGGCAATGGCCCGCTCCACTTTCTTTGCGTCCAGATGATTTCCGGCAATGTGCAAAACGATGTCGACGGCCTTGTAATATTGGGGCGGCGTCGGATTGCGCTCTCCTTCGATCTCCACCCGAAAACTTGCCGGCTCCATCCGCATTTTCTTCAGGATCGACATGACATCGATCCCCAGGCAGCCGGCCAGGCTCAGCAAAAGGGCCTCCGTCGGTTTGCATCCCCACTGCGCCTGGGCATCGAACTCAATCTCATATCCCTGCGGCGTGGATCCGGTGAACACCAGATCACGCTGCCAGACCAGGGCGCTCTTCACGACCTGATCAATCTTTTGCTTGTAGCCCGCGGCTTGCAATTCGTCTGAAATATCTTCGTTCTCGGTCATGTCTTTTACCTCTTGCGCATCAGTATATACAGGCCCGGCGGCCGCGTCAAATATTTGTTGGCCGCAAACGACCCCATCGTTCCCCGATTCTCCTCAGTCCTTCAATCCCCGGTGCGTCTTCCAGTATCCGTATTCGTAGGGCCATTCCTCTCTGCGGTATTGCATCAGAGAACGCATGCGCTTATGGAACGTCCGCGTCACCTCGGCGTATGCGGGGTTTGTTTCCTTGTTTTTCCAGGCCTGGACAAGCCTCTCGCCCAGGGCGCGAGCCCTTTGCACAAGCTCCGGAGGAAAATCATAGTTCCGGATTCGGCCCATCGTCGCCCAGACGGCGCCGACCGGAATCGCGCCGGCAATGGCGAGAAAATGCTGCATGTAGTCCGCGATGGGCGCTTCATCACCACCGCCCGACGTGACCACGGCCGCGCCGTACTTTCCCTCAAACGTCTGCAGATGAAGCGCCCCGGCCGAGCGGTCCAGGAAGGCTTTCAATTGGGCGCTGACCTGGAATATATAGTTGGGGCTGGCGAGAATAATGCCATCGGCTTTATCGATACTTTCTTGGATTGCCCGGAAAGAGTCTTTCTGCGGGCATACGCCGTCCCGGTGACAGATATCGCAGGCTCTGCACGGTTTGATTTCCTGCCCTTTGATGGTAAAAATTTCCGTGTCGGCGCCCTGCCGCCCGGCCCCCTTGATCACGATTTGCGCGAGCCTGCCGGTCGCTCCTTTTGCGCCTCGGGGACTGCCGATAATTGCGGTGATCTTCATAGTCCTTTCCCTCCCGATGAATATTCTTTTCCTTTGAAAACTTACCACGGTTCGAATCGGATTTCGTTGTTTTTTTTGGCGATAGGGATGGTCTCGGACGCAGGGAATTCTCATCAACATTCCCTTTGATTTACTGAACGCCGGCATGCTAGATTATCACCGTCAGACAGCGGTGAGGGAAAATGCGCAGATGGGGAGATGTCCGGCACATTGCGTTTTAGAGTGAGCCGCATGCAATTTCGCTGAGTGCGCAACATTGTACTTAAACAAAGTCCGTTTGTAAGCAAAAGGAGGAACATGATGAATACGTTATGGAGAGTGATTATTTTTCTCGGTGTCCTGGCCATCGGCGGGCAAGGGCTGTTCTCCGGAATCTCGTCCGCAGCGGAATCAGGAAGCGCGGGACAAGCTAAAATCGTCCAGAGCGGAGCGATTCTGACGGTTGCCGAATCCAAGAGATTGATCGGCAAAGCCGTGGCGCAGATGCCGGTCGTGAAAAGCGCTCTGGCCAACGGAATGGTCATTGTCATTAAAGGGACGACCAATGCCTACGTTGCGGAAGAAATCGCCGGGACCAAATCCAATCATGCAGCCTTTGTGACGGGAAGAATTGAACCCGAAAAAGGAACCAAGTATCTGCCCAAGACCAAACCGGTCAATCACCTGATTTTGGAAAAAGGCAAGGTTCTTGATATTTCCCTGGAAGAGGCTGCGAAGAAATTGAAGCGGGGCGATGTTGTGATCAAGGGGGCGAACGCCCTGGATTACAAAAACAAGCTTGCGGCGGTTAATATCCTCCATCCCGAAGCCGGGACAACGGGGGCTACCATGCCCATCATCGTGGCGCGCAAGGCTCACCTGATCATCCCGGTCGGGCTGGAGAAGCTGGTTGCCGGTGATCTCGTGGATCTGACGCTGAAGATGCGCGACCCGATGGAGACTCTGTCTCCTCCGGCCGGCAGCTGGAAGGCGTTGTTTCCCGGCCACAATATTCCCTCCATGTGGCTTTTGACCGGAGACATTGTGACGGAGCTGGAAGCCATTAAGATTTTGACGGGAGCGGAAGCCTTCCAATGCAGCGCCGGCGGCGTCAGCGGCGCGGAAGGAAGCGTGTGGATCGTTTTCCGCGGAACCCGGGATCAGGTGAAGAAGGCCCTGGAGTTGACAAAATCCGTCCAGGGGGAACCGCCTTACACGGAATAGGAAGTGGCCGGGGCGTGAAAGAGGATCGCCCCTGAAATTGTTCGGTTCATGGCAAAAGAAAAGCCGGGAGGCGACTCCCGGCTTTTTTCTGGAGGGGCACTGATTCTGCCTTGCCTTTTGCTTGATCAGGAAACCCGGAATTTCAGCGGTCTTCTTCTTCACGGCTGCTGTTCGCCGCCGGAAGAATGGCCTTCCTTCCCGCCGCCGGCCCCGGCAATCGCCGTCATGGACGCCGCTGTGGCATCGCCGACAAGCTGCAGCAGCTCCTTCTGATCCAGCGAGACAATCAACGATCGCTTGCTGTTTAATTCTTCCAGAACTTTGGCGACAATCCGGTCCTCGACCGAGCGGTCGATGGCGAGCTCCCCAAGCTTTTGCATGTCCGCACCGGGAGGAAAATGGAAATTCATCTTCTGATCATCTTCCTCCGGGGCGATATGATTCTGTTTGATGTGGGCCTTGATCTCCGCGATCATGTACCTCACGGTCGTATGAACGTTTTCCCAACTCATGAATGGCTCCTGTCATTATCCAATCAGCTTCGCGCTGTTTCCGATGAATTACAGCAATCACCGGATATATGCAAATGAATTTCGCCGCATCATGGACGGCCGGAGGTTCAGAGTGGCGCCGTGGTGACGGACGATCGGATCATGTCCCTCATCGCCCGGAAGAAATTGTCCAGGATGACGGATTCATTAAAGTGTGATAGAAAAAACCAATGAATTTGCCCCGAAACCTGTTGACGGGAGCGAGGGCAATAAGCACCCGGGAAAACCGGGGAAGCTGTCCCGGCAGGCATTGCAGACGGCGAAAGCGATAAAACGAAGGACATCGTTTCCGGATCAAAAATAATTCCCATGAAAGAGGCAGCCAGATGAGCCAGACGGTATTGAAAGAATCGAAAGACGGCATCCTGTTATTGGCGATGAACCGGCCCGACAAGAAGAACGCATTTAACTCCGAGCAGTGGAAGGCGCTGGCCGCGGCGCTGGATGCCGCGCGCGAGGATGACGACGTCACTGTGGTTGTTCTCACCGGCGCGGGCAGTGATTTTTCGGCGGGTCAGGATTTAAAGGAATCCGCCGTTGCCGGAGCGCTTTTGAGCTACCGGATTCTGGAGCGCGCGGTCATCGACTTTGACAAACCGCTCATCGCCGCGGCCCGGGGCGTCGCCGTCGGCGGAGGCGCGACCGTGCTGTTCCATTGCGATGTGGTTTACGTGGGTGAAAGTCTGCGCCTGCGCCTGCCGTTTAACAGCCTGGCGATAGCGCCTGAATTTGCCAGCACCTATATGCTGCAAGCGGTCGCAGGACCGCAGCGGGCGGCTGAGATCCTGTTGACGGCCCAGTGGATTGACGCCGACATGGCGGTGACATCGGGAATCGCCTCCCGCAAGTTCCGCGATGATGAACTTCTGCCCAAGACCATGGCGAAAGCCGCCGAGATCGCGCAGTGGCCGCTCATTTCTCTCCGGGAAACCAAGCGGTGCCTGAAGGTAGCCCACAGGGCGGGAATAGACGCCGCCATTAAAGCCGAGCACGAGGCCTCGGACAGACTCGCCGATGCGCCGGAGAGGACCGAGGCCGTGACCGCCTTTATCGAAAAGCGAAAACCCGATTTCCGCAATCTGAGAAAGAAGTGATCAAAAGCCTTTGTCGTTGTGACGGGGAGAGCCGCGATATCCGCTCGCGAACGGGCCTGATGACGTGCAGGCAGGTTATGCGCTGGTCAGAGCGACGTGAGCGGTCCCATGCGCCGGAAACCGCCCGGATCATCGGCAGGACAGGTTTTTGTTCGATTTTTTCACACCAGATACATGTTTTCCGCTTCCCGGAGCAGTTCGTCCCGGAAACGCGGGTGCGCGAGGCTGATCACCGCCAATGCCCTGTCGCGGGTGGATTTGCCTTTCAGGTTGACGATGCCGTACTCCGTGGCCAGATAGTGTGTATCCATCCGGGGCACCGTGATGGCGTTGCCCGTCCCCAGACGCGGCACAATGCGGGATACCGTGCCGTCATGCGCCGTCGCGTAAAAGGCGATGATGGATTTTCCACCCCGCGAGTTGAACGCCCCGCGCACAAAATCCAGCTGCCCCCCGGTGCCGGAGAACTGCGCCCCGTCCAGGGTTTCCGAATTGCACTGTCCCAGCAGATCCACTTCAATGGTGGCGTTGATGGAAATGAAATTGTCCTGCCCGGCGATGGTGACCGGGTCGTTCACATACGAAACCGGATAGCTTTCGCAGCTGGGATTGTCGTGGACGAACTTGTAGAGTTCATCGTCGCCCAGGACATTGGTGAAAACGTGCTTGCGGGGGTTCAGATTTTTTCTGCGTCCGGTGGCCGCCCCCTGCTCTATCAGCTTCATTAAAGCCGGATTGAAGAGTTCACTGTGGATGCCCAGGTCTTTCCGGTCGCTTAAGAATTCGCAGACCTTGGCGGGTATGCCGCCGATTCCCACCTGGAGAGTGGCCCCGTCAGGAACCTGGGCGGCAACGATGCGCGCGATCGCTTCGGCTTCGGGCTTGGGGGTCACCATGCCGACTTCCATGAGGGGCTCGTTGTGCTCCACAATCGCGTCCACCTCCGACACATGCAGCAGGGAATCGCCGAAAACGCGCGGCATGTTCTCGTTTACTTCGACCATGAGGGTTTTGCAGCATCGGGACGCGGTCGAGATATAATCATTCACTGTCCCGAAGGTGAAGAAGCCGTTTTTGTCCATGGGGGATACGGTGGTCATGGCGACATCCACCTCCATAAACTCGCGGATCAATCGGGGGATCTGGTGGAACAGATTGGGGACATAGTAGTCCAGCCCGACGCGCACGAATCCGCGGTTGACGAACGAGACAAACCAGGAATACGCGGTCATGCAGTCCCGGAATTCCGGCGCCAGATAGGTCAAGGCGGCGTGCTTGGCCGGAAACAAGGTATAGATCTCGATGCCCTTAAGATCACCGGCTCTCAATCTCCCGGCAATGGCGGCAAGGAGCGCCGGCGGTTCCGCCGAGGCCATTCCATGAATAATCCGGCCGCCATTCGGAATCGAGGCGACCGCGTTCTCGGGTGTCATCAGCTTTTTTTGATAAAGATCGCGGTACGGGGACATAGGCCACCTCGCCAATACGGCCAAAAGGGATGTTTTGAATTGACGACAAAACATACGAATAACGATCGGGCGTGTCAATTATTATTTATGGGGCCCGAAAGGGCGTCCGGGGCTCCGGGAGCTGGCCCTCTTTAATTGCCCGGCCGTCTCCGGCTTCCGGCGCGGCGGCAACACATGAGGCGAGGAATTTCTGATCCAGGGGCGCTGGGGGAGAGGTGGACGGGTTGCCCGGTGACTCGGAACAACGAAAGCTTGGAACCTTTTCCTACCAATTGCCTATCAATGAACTAATATTGTCATTTACGGGAAAGCAAACAAAATTAATCAAAAGCGACAACCGGCGGTGCGGAAATGAGCACGCTTCGGCAAAGAGCGCCGGGGTGATGTGTGCGGCAATCGGATGGGCCGGTCCGTCGATAACCGGATAGAGATCCGTTTGTCAGAAAGGATGCGCGCGATGGGGCCAGCAGAAAAACAAGCCGGGGATAGCAACGAAGCACGGACGGATTCCTCTCCGGCGATTGACGGGCTCTTGGAAATTATCAGAGAGCTGGTTTCCGAACTCCATCCGACCTGGTCTAAACGCAGAAAAATATTGCCCGGCAGTCTGCTGTCGCAGGATCTGGGGCTGGACAGCCTCGCCAGGGTGGAGCTCCTCGCGCGTATTGAAAGAAATCTGGGGGCCAATCTCCCGGAGGAAATTTTCATCACCGCGGAGACGGCCCGCGATTTGTGGAAAGCCATTGCCGGCGCGGGGCATTCCGTAAAGCCGGCGGCCCGGGAGGAGGCCAAGGCGGAGGAAATCGGCGAGGCGCACGACCTGCCGCACGATGCCGGGACGCTGATCGATGTCCTCGACTGGCATGTCGAGCACAACCCGGACCGGCCTCATCTTCGTCTGTATAATGATCAGGATGAAATCGAAGAGCTGACGTACCGGCAGCTCGCCTCCGGCGCGCGCGCCGTGGCGGCCGGTATCCAGGCCAAAGGACTGCTGCCGGGGGATGCCGTTTCGATTATGCTGCCCACCGGCCGCGAGTATTTTTTTACGTTTCTGGGGATTCTGCTGGCCGGCGGCATACCGGTCCCCATCTATCCGCCGTTTCGCCTCAACCAGCTGGAGGATCACATGCGGCGCCACAGCACGATTCTGCAAAGCTGCGGCGCCAGGATGATGATCACGATTCCGGAAGCCAAGGCCTTTGCGCATGTCCTGAAGGCGCAGGTGGAAAGCATGGACACCGTGGCGACGGTCCGGGAACTGACGGCGGATCACGCCCTGTATAGACCGTACGACCCGGCCGGGACCGACATTGCCTTCCTCCAATACACATCCGGCAGCACCGGCAACCCCAAAGGCGTCATGCTGACCCATGCCAATCTGCTGGCCAACGTCCGGGCGCTGGGAGAGGTCGTGAAAGTGAAGTCCACGGATGTGATCGTGAGCTGGCTCCCCCTGTACCACGACATGGGCCTCATTGGAACATGGATGAGCAGCCTCTATTACGCCGCGCTCTTGGCGGTGATGTCTCCTTTGAGTTTCATTGCCCGGCCGCACCGCTGGCTGTGGGCCATTCACCATCACCGCGGCACCATCTCGGCGGCGCCCAATTTTGCCTACGAGTTGTGTCTGAAAAGAATTACCGATGAGGATATCCGGGGTCTCGATCTTTCTTCCTGGAGAATCGCCTGCAACGGCGCCGAGCCGGTGAGCCCCGATACCGTGGAGAATTTCTGCAGCCGCTTCGCCGCCTATGGCTTTAAGCGGGAAGCGATGATGCCGGTTTACGGGCTGGCGGAATGTTCGGTCGGCCTGGCTTTTCCGCCGCTGGGTCGCGGTCCGCTGGTTGACCGGATTGACCGCGACGTGTTTGTCCGTCTCGGCCATGCGGTGCCTTCGGAGGAAGCGGACGATCGGGTCTTGAAGTTTGTCGCCTGCGGCCACCCGCTGCCCGGCCATGAGGTGCGCATCGTCGATGCCAATGAACGGGAAGTGCCGGAGCGCCACGAAGGGATGCTCCACTTCCGCGGACCTTCGGCGACGGCCGGCTACTACCACAACGCCGAAGATACGCAGGCGCTCTTTCACGGCGACTGGCTCGATTCCGGAGACATGGCCTACATTGTGGGCGGCGATATCTTTATTACGGGGCGGCGCAAAGACATCATCATCCGTGCGGGCCGCAACATTTACCCCCAGGAACTCGAAGAAGCCGTGGGCAACGTGGCCGGCATCCGGAAAGGGAACGTTGTGGTCTTTGCCGCCCGCGACACCGTCCGTCAAACGGAGAAGCTGGTGGTGATGGCGGAGACGCGCGAAGAAGATCCTGCAAAGCTGCTGGCGCTTAAGGAACGCATCAATGCGCTGGCCATGGATCTGGTCGGAACCGCCGCCGATGAAGTGGCGCTGGTGCACCCGGGGACCGTCCTCAAAACCTCCAGCGGAAAAGTCCGCCGGGCCGCGAGCCGCCTGCTGTTTGAAAGCGGCAAGACAAGCGGGAAATCCCGGGCGGCCTGGCAGCAGATGGTGCGCATTGCCGCCTCCGGAGTCCTGCCCCAGCTCAGGCGCATGAAGCATGACGCGGCACGCATGATCTCGTCAATGCCCTTTATGCCGCTTACTGTCTGGTGCTCTTCTCCATCGCGGCGCCTCTGGTGTGGCTCAGCGTGCTGGGCCTCCCCACACGCGAGGGGCGGTGGCAGGTGATGAGGAAAGCGGCACGCTTTCTGGCCCGGGCGACCTTTACGCCGATTGACGTGCGGGGGATGGAAAATCTTGCCGGCATTGGGTCCTGCGTGCTGGTTTCCAATCATGCCAGTTATCTGGATAACATCGTGATGGTGGCCACGCTGCCTCTCAAATTCCGCTTTGTGGCCAAAGGCGATCTCAAAAAGCACTGGTTTACGAGAACGTTTCTGGAACGCATCGGGGCCGAATTTGTGGAGCGCGATGATCTGCAGAAGAGCCTCGAAGACGCCCGTCGGTTCTCCCGGACGGCGCGTGAAGCGCACAATCTGCTTTTCTATCCGGAAGGAACGTTCACACGAATCCCGGGGCTGCGCCCGTTTTATCTGGGCGCTTTCAAGGTGTCGGTGGAAAACGATTTGCCGGTGGTTCCGATTGCGATTCGGGGCACGCGCTCCAAGCTGCGGGATGTCAGTCTGTTTACGCATCGGGGCCGAATCGCCGTCACGATCGGAAGCCGGATTGAACCCCGTGGGTTGCAGGACCCGGCCTCACCGGACGTCTGGGCGACAGCCATAAAAATGCGCAACGCCGCCCGGGCTCACATCCTGCAATACTGCGGCGAGCCGGATCTCGCCGGCCGCTGATCCGGCTTCAGAAAAACAAACGACAGAGGGAATTCAAGGCTCCGGTGTCCCCCGCTGGCGGGGATGACGCGAAGCGCGGGGGTGGTGGCAGCGCGGCATCCGGCATACGCCGGAGTTCCTGCCCTGTGCTCAATGCCCCCGACTGCGGCGCTAAGCTCATTTGCGGATTCATCAGGCGTATGTTCTGTTTGCTTGATATTTTGACGTACATCTCCAATTATGCCCGGGCTAAGATTTTTCCCCGATCACGTCTGCCGTAAAAACCTCGAGCTTGCAGGACGGGTCCTTCCAACTGTCGGGCGGCAATCCTGCTTTTTGGGAACACAGTTCCGCTAGGAAACGGTCTTTGGTCCAGCCGGTTTCCGTGGCCACCTGCGGCAGGAACACGCCGCGCTGAAAATTGCCCTTGCTTACAATCACGCCGTGTTTTCCGAGTTCGATATCGTCGGCACCGCGGACCACCCGGGGCTGGGAAAGGACGGAGATTTCGATTTCAATATCTTTTAATTCCGAGGCGTTGACCGGATTGAACCGCGTATCGTGAGACGCGGCGGCAACCGCCATATCGCTCACTGTCTGATAAAGCGGGCCTCTGCCGATGATATTGCCGATGCAGCCGCGCAGGGCGCCATGCTTGCTGAGTGTGACGAAGGCGCCTTCTTCCCGCGAAAGTCGCGGGTCTTGTTCGTGATACTGAGGCGCCTTTCCCGTCCGGACGAAGGTGTCGAGCGTTTCGCGGGCAATCGCCAGAAGCCGCTCCTTCTGCTTGCGGGTCAAACCGCCCCTGAAGGCTTCATCTTTTTTTGCGGTAGGCTTTCCGCGGTAGAAGGCAATCGAGGCGTATCCGACAACCCGGGAAGCATCTCCCGTCGCGTCCGCGGACGTCCCGTAATGCAAAACTTTCACCTTTGTAAAGCCACGCGCCTGGGCGTAGAGCATGCCCGCGGTGACGACATGAAATCCGTCCACCTCCATCTCGCCTGCGGCATGCCCTTTCCAGAATCCTTCGATATCCATCTCCTCAATCGCCTGGAGCCCGCGGGCATCAATCTCCCGGGCTTCCGTAAGAGTATGGAAATGCGACTGATCCACGCTGATATCCACCAAGACGTCGCTTCGGTTGCCCACGGCGCGGTCCAGGGCGGCGGCAACGGTACGCACCATATCCGCATCCGGAGGATAGCCCAAGATCACGGGCACAATCCGGGCGGATGGGAAGACCTTTTTGATGAGCGGCAGCTGGGTTTCCACCGAATTCTCCGGCCGGCCCGCGCTTCCTTCAAAGACGTCCCGGCGGAAAATGAACCGCGGATCGAAGGCCATGAGGCCTGCGGCCAGTTCCCGTTCCACCTCGAGCGCCCCGAGGGGTGTTTCAAAGGAGCCTTCCGGCCAGACGGATGCGCCGGCGAAGGAATACTGATGGGACGGAGCCAGAACGATGACTGTGCCCACCTTCCTTCCGGATGCGGCCCGGAATCCGAAAGCCGCCGTCGCGGCGGAATACACATACCCCGCGTGCGGCGAGATGATGACGCCGATCTCTCCCGGGGAGTCCCCAATGACCGCGGCCTTCAGGTATCCGTCCAGCATATCGGTAAGTTTCCGCGCATCGCCCGGATACCAGGTGCCGGCCAGTGCCGCGGACTTCACCTTCTCATCGGCAAAATTTCTGCGTGCCATACCATCCTCCTCATCGATTCGTTCTTTTCTCCAAGATAGGGATGATATCCTGATCAGTCAACTGAGAGCGTGTTGAAACACCCTGCTGGCATGGGCTGCTCGCCGGGGGGGGCGTTCTCTGTGGGGAGGCGCAATCATGACTGAAGCCGCTTCCCTGGTGGTTTTGGCCGAAGGCGAAACAAAAGGCTTAGAGACAATGCAGCGCCTGTCATCGCGCCCTTTCGGGAGGATCGGCAAGCGCTGCATACTCCCCGAATCCGCTCACACACCCGAATATAGAGCTGTCATTGCGGGCCGACACTGAGGAACCGTGGCAATCTCGCATTCTAAAAGGGATCAGTGGGGGGACGCCCTTAAGTTATTAAGTATCTCTGCCATTGCGGCATTCCGACAGCGGCTCATCCCGGCATCTTACGCCTTATCGACCTATCCCTTTGCTTGTCTGATCCTGCGGACAAAGAATCTGATCAGGAAGATGACAGCCAGAAGCACCAGAACGAAGATGGCGACGGCGCCGTAGGTGATCCAGGTTCCGCCCGCGATAAGTCTCACCGGATCCCAGGAAGGCTGGGCAATCAGTCTTCCTTCCGTCAGCCGGTAGCGGTCCGGAATATCGGGAATCCCGTTTGCATCCGAGTCGGAAAAACTTCTGAGATAAGAGGCCAGAGCCGCCCATTCCTTGATTTGGCCCGGACCTGTGCCGGCGGAGGCGGCGGGAATGATCGCGTCCTTGATGTCTTTGATCGGCCGTCCCTGCCTGTCTTTCGGGACGATGGTGAGGAGGCCGTGGGAAACACCGCTCACATAATCGACCATCGCTGCCGTGTAGTAATTCATGGCGATGCGGTAGAGCCGGTCGGGTTCCACCGCTTTGTATTCGCCGTCTTGCTCCCGGATCGCCAGGCCGGTGACCCGATCGAAAGGAATCCGGTGGGGATTATAGATGCACTTGATTCCGGAAATTTGCAGGTGGGCGTCTTCCTTGATTGCCGCTATCGTTGTTTCCACCTCCATGAGCCGCCGCATTTCCCTGCCGGTGAGATAGACGGCCAGGAGCGGATAGCCGGGAGTTCCGTCCGTTCCCAATCCCAGAGACAGCACGCGAAAGAGATCGGCCGGGGTGATCTTTCCCGCGAGGAGGGAAGATCGGATATGGCCGAGCGGCTGGACGACTGCGTGGACATAATCGTAGCGCGGGCCTTCCGCTTTTTCGATGGCGTAACGGTAGGCGTCGGTGATCAGGTTGCCCAGGCGCATCTCGCCGGGATGTTCGTAGGCCTCGGTGAGGCTTTCCATATCGAAGGCCATCTCGGCCAGTTTCTGATCGAACGTCACGCCGTAGGCGCCTAAGTAGTTCTTGTCCACAACGGACTTGAAGGCGGCAATGTCACGGGCCAGCTTTTCATTTTCCGGAATTTTGTCCGTGATTGGGGGGAGGCTGTAGGAGACGAGCTTTGTCCCCTCGGCCGGCGAATGCACGATATCGAGAACCCCCAGGTATTTGCCGTAGCAGCCGGAAGAGACAATGATGGTCTTGCCGACGATGATCGGTTGGGGCAGAATCGTGTGCGTGTGGCCGCTGATGATGACATCGATTTGCGGTACGGCTTTGGCCAGGAGTTCATCTTCGGAGCGGCTCTTGTCGGGCCAGGTTCCCGAGTGCGACAAACAGATTACAAGATCCACTTTCTCCTTATTGATCAGGATGTCCGTCAGGCGCTTGCCCGCGGTGATCGGATCGGAGAAGGTGACGGGCGCTGTAAAGGGCGCGTCGCTTCGAGCATCTTTTCCCATGAGGCCGAAAAGACCGATTTTCATACCATTCTTCTCAATAACGGTATATTCGCGAACCGGATAGTCCGCAAATGCCTGCCGGAGCGACTGGTCGGCGGCGCCGGGAGCGCCGAAAACCACATTGGAGGCGACCATCGCGGGAAGGCGGGAAGCCTTCAACCGGGCGGCGTTGAGCATCCTGGCCAATCCGTCGCTGCGGAAATCGAAATCGTGATTGCCCAGGGTTGTCGCTTCATAGCCCATTTCACCCATCAGCCTCAGCTCCAGGGCATCGGTCATGTATGCCGTGTGGAAGAGTGTGCCCATGCTGAAATCGCCTGCATCGACCAGCAGAGTTTTCTCCGGACCGGCGTGGCGGCGCTCCTCAATCAGCGAGGCGAGCCTGGCGTATCCGCCTTCGGTTGCCTGCGGCCCCGCGGAAGCCGGCAGCCGCTCGGGGAGAAAGTATGAGTGCAGGTCGTGCGTGAAGAGGATGGTCAACCGTCCGTCCGAGCCCGCGCGGTCGGATGCATTTCCGGCCATGCAAAATAGAAAGGCCAGCAAACACGCGCAAAAAATTGTTCTCAATGTTTTCGGCATAGGCTCCTCCGGGATTTGCCGTTCACCGGTCTTCAAAAACCGGTTTCCTGATGACCGACGCGCCGACCCGCTTCGTGTCTCAGGGATGAAGGCCGATCCTTTTCCCGTCAAGGTCGATAGACGTCTTGGAATAGGTCAGCTTCTCAATGATCTTCCCATCTTTGAAATAAAGCAGATCAACGCCGCGTCGTCTTTCTGGTCTTCCTTCGAAACCTTTCTCAAAAGATGGACTCTCAAAGAGCCAGCGATAAAGAATCTTCTGTTCTTCCTCATCAATGAACATATCTTCTCCGATAAAGCGAAAGCCGCCGTGATTGGCAAACCAGGGTATCCAGGCCTTGCGGAGGGATTCCCTGCCCTTTACTTTGGCTCCTGTCCAATTCTCGAACAAAATATCTTCGTCAAAAAGAGCGATCACTCCGTCCAAGTCATGGTTCTCCCATGCCTGGTTCCAGTTGTGCATTGCTTGAATAAGCTCCTGACGTGATAATTTCATAGCGTCCTCCTGACCTGCTGAATATTATTCGAAAACACTCTTTCTTTCTCTTCTCAGCCGGCGGCCTCTGCTATTTTTGATGCTCCAGAACAGCGAGGTTTTGTTTCGCCCGGCCTTCCAGGATCAGCTCGCCCGTGATGCGGGCGGCTCTTTCGGCGGGAAGACGGCATTTTTTGATCGCGTTGGCCTTGACGAATTCCATGGTCTCCCGGGGATCGGTGAGGTTAAAGCTGCGGCCGAAGATGTGATGCTGGACGTCCCGGCAATTGCATGAGCCCAGCTCCGCTTCAAACCGCTGGCACAGCTTGCGGGCGGCGGCAGTCGTGCGCGACACGGCGGCAAGATCTCCGGCTTTTTCCCTCCCGAAGGCGAGCCCCAGCGCCATGACGCCGGCGACAACGGCGCCGCAGGTTTCCCCGCGCAAGGCCATGCCCGGCATGGCGGTGGCCGCTTTTAACACTTCCGCGCTGCCCAGGTTAAAGTGCTCCTGCAGCGCGAGCAAGGTGCCCTGCGCGCAGCTTGCGAAAAGTTCTTCATAATCGCCGGCTTTCTTTTCCAGCGCATCGAGCAAAGCTTCGGCATTCTGATCAGGCTGCATGATTTATTCCTCCATTTCCACGCGGAAGCGGCACGTTTTATCACCTTTCACCAGCAATTGGCTGAACCCTTTCGGCTGGAATTTCGGGTTCAGGCTTTCCATCATGCCGCACATGGAGGCGTTAAGCAGGATCTCGCAAAGCTCCGGGTGAGCGGACCAGGCGCCGGCGACGGGGCAGGTATAGACTTCCTTTTCAAAAGCTTTCGGCGTCGTTTCAATATACCCGTTCCAGAAATTGGCAAAGGTATCGTCCATGCAGTCCTGCAGTTTGGGAAGTCCGCCGCAGTCGGCCATATCCTCCGGCCGGGAGCCGGAGCGTTTCATCCACATCGCCGCGCTCTTCTGCCCCATGTCATGGAATTTTTCTTTCAGGCGTTCGACGTATTTTTCGCCTCCGACCTCCTTGCCCGTTTCATAAGCCATGGCCACATAAAGGGCTAGGACCTGCATCCAGTTTTTATACCGTTTGCCCATCTCCTCTTCACTGACCGGGTAATTTTCGTAAGCGGGTTTTTCTTTCATCTCCGGGCCTCCTGTTTTTTATGTGTCCGCGGTGCGTCGTCCGTTGTCGCCGATCGGCGTCGGGCGGCGGCGGTTGTTATCCTCTCGCGCCGTTCGTAATATTCCCGCACGGCCGCCAGGGACCGCGCGGCGCGTTCGGGATCCTGGTAAACGGGAACCCCTCGGTCCAGAAGCGTCCGGACCAGTTTTTCCTGAAGACTCCGGTATGTAAATCCGACAATCGGTTTGTCCGGGTGCCGCTGGGTCAGGCTGACGAATTTTTCCGCGTAACTGCCGATCATTTTGTCCATTTCCGCGGGGATGGATTCCTCGGCAACACCCATTTCCGTCAGGATGCGTTCGATAAAAAGTCCCGGGGATACAAAATAAGCCAGAAGCATATCCGTCCGGTTGTCCTGAAGTAGGGCATCCGGGATATTGAAGTAATCCTCCGTGGGATTTTTG